>JAMPKV010000044.1 GCA_039962225.1 Microcoleus sp. AS-A8 | reverse complement strand
TTTCGTTGAGCTGATCTGGATTGGCTACTTGCTAGTCAATGGTAAAAATTCTTGCCAAAGCCTAATGTTCATCGACTCCCAAGTAGCCAATCCAGATCAGCTCAACGAAAGCATAGCACCGGGAGTTGAAGTGATATTCTTCGACGCAATAAAAGATGAGGTCGCGTCAATTGCTGAAGCGCTTACCCAACACACAAACGTTTCAATTATCCACATCGTTTCACACGGACAAGTCGGAAGCTTGCCACCAGAATCAACCCAACTCCAGCAACAAACCCTAAAAACCAACTACGCTGCATCCGAGAGCAATCGTGAGTTCTAGCCTTAACTCCCCATGCCGATTATCTGACAAACGGTTGTCATGTCGCGGCTAGTGCAACCACTGCCGTATTCAGTGCTGACCCATGAGACAGGAAACACGACTTAGGACGATGAGGTGTCTGATCCTTATCTGGCCACGCTGACTGCGCCAATATGCTGAATTTAACTAGATACAAGACCGTATCGTGCTTTTTGCCTGAAAGCAAGCTCCTATCAACAAGGGATGTTTTAGCCACAGGCACGGGTCTCTGTGTCTATGTATGCAACGAGCCAGATAACCAATGAGCTAATTGGCATTTTTAGAGGGTTTTTGCAACAAACCCAGCGTGCAGCTCACCTTCTTCGTCATTTACCTACGTTTAAACCTCATCTAGCAACAGGCAACAGAGTCTTCGCTTCCGTATGTAAGACTTCAGTTTTGCCAATTGCGTCAAGCAGAGGGACTCTACCCAACTCATTTACCCAAGAAAAAGATTGACTATGAGCATTATCACCGTTACTTCTATTGCAGATAATGGGACAGGTTCTCTCAGAGCAGCAATCGCTCAATCTCAGTCAGGAGATACCATTCAATTCGCTTCAACCCTCGCCAATCAAACCATTACCCTCACATCAGGTGAACTAGATATTCCCGTTGGCAAAAACCTGGTCATTGATGGTGCAGGTGCCTCCGGTTTAACCATCAGTGGTAACAACACTAGCCGTATCTTGCACCTGGAATCAACGTCCGTCAACCCAACGAGCTTGACGATCAAAAACCTGACCCTTGCTAATGGTTACACCGACGAATTCGGCGGAGCGATACGGACAGAACACCAGGGTCAATTGACGGTCGAAAACAGCCAATTTAAGAATAATGTGGCGGGTCTTGGTGGGGGAGCCATTTTTGGGGCGTATGAAGGAACCGTTACAGTTAGTGGTAGTCAGTTTGACAGCAACACAGCTACAGCAGGTAACGACGAGCGAGGTGGAGGTGCGATCGCAACTTGGGGAGGGATACGCACCACTGTCACTGACAGCACATTCACCAACAACGCAGGCATTAACGGTGGAGCGATTAACAACCTCGCTGGTGAACTGATTATCGAAGGCTCAACGTTCATCAACAACAGCACAATAGCCGCTACTGTCGCTACAGGCCAAGCCAACCCATCCCTCAGAGGTTACGGTGGTGCCGTTTACAGCGATCGCGGTTCTGATATCAACAACCCAACTGGCATCATTAGCATCACCGATAGCGTATTTGATGGCAACAAAGGTCGGGGTGAAGGGGGAGCCGCCTATCTTTACAGCGGTAACCAAGATAAAGTTGTGCTCGAATCCAGCACGTTCAAGAACAACGAAGTTCTGGCACTCCCAGGGGGAAATAATGGAAATGGGGGTGCGGTGGTTCAAATGAGCAATGGAGCCAACCAGGGCTTTACCATGAACAACACCTCGTTTGCCAACAATATAGCGGCTAATCAGGGGGGTGGTTTGTGGATGATGGATGCACCCACCACGATTACTAACAGTACCTTCTCTGGCAACAAGGCAACGGCTACCGACTATAGCGGTAATGGTGGAGCGATGGCACTCTACGGTCCCACGAACATCATCAACACGACCATTGCCAACAATTGGGCTGGATGGGTAGGCGGTGGAATAGCCGCGAATGATTCACCCGTCACGGTGCAAAATACCATTTTTGCCAACAACACGGCGGCTAATGGAAACAATAATTGGGGGATTCAGCAACAAACAAGCCGTTTACTCACTGATGGTGGGGGTAATATCCAATTTCCTCCTAAATCGACCAATAACTCGAACGACTTCAATGCTACGGATTCTATTACCATTGCCGACCCTCAACTCGGTCCTTTACAAGAAATTAACGGTCAGCTAGTCCATCTCCTGCTTGCAGGAAGTGCCGCGATTAATAGTGGGGTAGCGATCGCTGGTCTGACCACCGATGGGCTGGGTTCAGCCCGTAGTGACGGAATGATCGATGTCGGAGCCATTGAGTTTGGAGGTGCTCTCCCGACTAACGCTACTACTATGGGGAATGACTTCGGGGTTGGTCAAGCTGGAAATGATTCTCTCCTTGGCGGTACGGGCAATGACATTCTCACAGGTTTGGAGGGGAATGATTCCCTCACGGGTGTCAATGCAGCCAATGCAGGAAGTGGTGAGATGGCTCCCCTCGTCGGTGGCATGGATGCCGACCCACTCTTGGCTGGGAATGCCACCACAGCATTCTATAATGACGGCGTCATCTTGGACCCAGGTCAGGCTGACTACGCGGTTGTTGCTGACTTTAACAACCTGGAAGACACAATTGTGCCACATGGTTCAGTAAGTTCTTATCAGCCTGGGGCATTAGCTACAGACACGGGTCTTTCTCCTACGGCTCCTCAGACGACTAATGAGCTGATTGGCATTGTGCCAGGGGTCTCTCTAGACCAACTCAATCCCACCGAACTCCTATAAGTACGTTTAGGCAGCTTTCTGTTGCGTTGTGACTGTCCCACCAGAACCCGACCGAATAGCTGGTGGGGGTTCCTATGGTTCTATCAACTTCAAATCAAGAGTGTAACAGCCAGGGGAGTCAGTTACTCTCGCCCACAACTTCTGCTCTACCCCCTGTGTCAAGCTACTCCCCACGCGGGTCTTGATAACTTTGAACGGTGAGGGTTCTAATTCTCCGTAAAGAGAACGCACAATAAAGCCAAGATGCAACACTGTACCAGAGTGTTCTGTTAACAGGAGTGAGAGCGCCTCCATTCGATTCATTCCCTGATAAGGGGGAAGCATTTCCACATGTTGCCCCCCATCTATTGAACTACTACTGTTGCGCTCGCCATTGACAAGTGTGTTGGTAGTGGTTGGTGGTTGAGGTGGCATCAAAAACTTTTTTTCATCACTTTTGAGGGGTGTCAGTACCGATTGGGGCACAATGGCTAACCAGGAGCGGTCATTGTTTGTCAGTTGGGTATAAGTGACCCCATTGACTTCAACTACCTTATCCACCAAAGAAGAAAGTTGAGCTAAATCTTCTTTTGACCAGGACAACCCCTTATGGTCAAAAGGATTTTTAGCCATTGAAATCACAACAATGCTATTTGAACTAACTGCTTGATTCCACTTGAAAACTAGACGCGGTAACTTCGGCTTGAGACGGCGAAACACAGCGTCGTTGGGACACTCCAAAGATAAAGTCTTACCACCAAAAGGGGTGTCAGTTATTTCAATCCCCCTTGAGTCAACACAGAAACTTAGCAGAGTACGGGTGGAGGTATCGAGAGTATCAATGAAGCGCTCTAACAGAGTTGGAGAAAACGGCTCTTCTATTGAAGTGTGGGAAGATGCGCCATTCTCCTGATGAGGAGGAACCCCATTCTCTTTGACGGCACCACTGGCATTACCATTACCGTTAATGAGGGAACTATCTTTGTCTCGAACATCACCCGAATCGCTCTCCACGCTGTCTGGGATAGCCCTGCTAGATGCTGTCGGGATAGGAGAACGTGGGTTCTGGTGTGGTAGTTCTTCAACGCTTGACCATCCTTCCAACAAGGCTTCGACATGGGCCAACTTATCCTTAGCGAGTGCCAGCATAGTTAAGTACTTCTGTATCTGATGCACGTAGTGGTCTTTTAACTGCACCAAGGGCGTGCGTAAGTCGTCGGGCGGGGGTTGGAGTTGGAACTGTTGGGTCATTGGGCAGGAGCATTCTCCGTCGCTTGGTATTTAATCAAAGGCGATCTTCCTCTAGCCTAGTTAAAACCCACTCATTAATAGTGGCTGGCTGCTTAAACATCATCGAATTGTGTGTTCATACAATGGCTAGCAAGTACGTTTTTGTTCGAGAGTATACTGTACAAGCTCATTCGAGACTCATTCACGCCCGCATCTTCAAGTTCATCTGCAAACAATGCTCTGCACCCACAGTGCGAGAAACTTTCGGCTCTAGACCCCTGTACTGCGAACAGTGCCGCCCTCCAAAAGCTAAGACCATTAAAGCCACTAATCCAAAAAAGGCTCAACCCAAAAAGCCAAAGCCTTCCATAACTCCTTCCTCTCTTGTAACCGGGAAGCACAGCAACACGGAAGAAACACTTCTTAGCTTTAAGCCTACACACAGCCTAATAGCAACCGCGTCGGGAGAAAAAATCCCTGTGGCTTTGGTGCCAACACAGACACCAAAACTCTTTACTGTGCATACAGCTTCGACTTGGGGGAGTCACTCACCCATTGAGTACGACACTAAACGCGGATTGTTGTCGCAGGGTCAGCCACTGGTTAACTCCACACTTGAAGAGGGGGCGTGAGTAGCCGTCGATACTGTTGGCGCAATGTGACGGTTTTACATTCGCCAACAGTGTCCGACCGTTTTTGACACAGTTCTTGTCAGAAGTCGAGTTCAACAACGATGAAGTTTTCTGAGTTATAGCAATTATAAGAAAAGAAATTGAATGCGCTCTAGCTGGAGTGATTGTGACAACCCCATGTCACAGCTTGTCGCAGTATGTCACCCTTGTGCTAGATTTTGGCCGACTCTTGTGACAGCCCCAACAAATGTAGCGGAGGTATCGATACAATCGCTACATTCAATCGTTCTCTGGGAAAGCCATTCAGCCGTTGGCATCAGCTTGCTCTAGCACAAAAGGTGAAATAGGTACTAAATGAGACCTAATTGGGGTCTAAATGTGTCTTGTGCTGGATCAGCTATTGGGGTATAAATGAGACCTATATAGGAGATAAATAGGTCTATCGGGGAAGATCGAGTATTTATACTTATGAAGTCAGCCAAACCGTATAAGAATCAGTTGCATTTTGTCGGCGGGATTGACAATGGGTTCGGCAATTATAAGCTTTTGCTGGAAGAACATCCACTCATTGTAGTTCCATCTTATCTGAGCGAAGAGAAGATGGAATCGGTACCAGGACGTGTACGGATAAAAGAGCGGGAATTCACCGTAGGAGATTCGGCACGCAGGACTGGAAGATACTATTCCCGTAACGTGGACGATGCCGCCAGTAAAATACAATATGCCTTGCCTATGTTGCTGGGGGCACTAGCCCACTTACCCCATCGAAAAGAATGGCGATTACATTTAGCCGCCTCGATACATGATTGCGACAATCTAAAAGAGAAGCTGATAGAAGCCTTGTCGGGTGAGCATGAATGTATCCTGAGCGGTTATGCATCTAAGGTATGTGTTCGGGTCGTCAAAGTGTTACCGGAGGGAATGGGAGCGTTGGTAGGAACTCCGCTTCCCAGCAAACTGACGTTATTAGATTTTGGGACGGGAACTACCTTATTTAGCCGATATAGTCAGGGCAAGCGTGAGATACATGAGCCTTTTCCTTGTGGGGTGGAACATTTAATAGAGCTTATATCTAAAGAGATGAAGGCGATAAACGATGGCTTACCCGGAGACAAGTATCTGATTCGGTTAGGACTGGAGAATGGCACATTTGGCTATGGGCGCAAGCAATCGTTTAAGTCAATCTACAAAAAATGTTTAAACGAGTGGTTTGAGAACTATCTGAGAAAAACAGTGGGTAGAGCTAAAGATGCTTATGAGCAAGGGGATCAGGTGTGGTGTATTGGAGGAGGTTGTTTGCTACCAGGGTTTGGTCAATCCCTGACCAAGATAGGGTTTAGGGTACATGAGTCTCCCTTGGAAGCCAATGTGAGGGGGTTGCTGTTGGTGGCACACCAAATGGGACGGAAGGTGGAAGTATAAGATGGAATTGCCAGATGGAAGTGAGAAGCTACGGATTAAAAAAGAGATAGCGCTAAAGATTCGTAAGGAAGCGGAGCGTCTTGAAATGAGCTTTCCGGAAATGCTTTATTACATTGTTAATAGTTATTTTATCGGTCAAGCCAATCAGAGCCATCCAGGGAATCAGCATCATCAAAAAGCTCCTGGTGTACCAAGGACATCATCTCAGCAATGGATGGAAGAAGAAGAATCTTTTGAGTTAGACCTGGATGTGTAATGGGCTGCAACCCCTGAAACCTCCTTAATCCAATCCGCTCTCTTCCACTGTTGCAACAAGCTACATATTGTCGATAATTTATGTTACAATAAAGTTACACAGCAAGAAAACCGCTACACATTCTTGCCAAAAACAGACTTTAAAAAGCTAAAAAATGAACGCCGCAAAAGCATTTTTCAACGCTATTCACTTAGCGCAGAAACCCGCTGCAATTGGATTGATTTCCATTCTCGGATTAGGAATTACCGCTGCATTAGCCTCTGCAATTTCCTCTTTACTTGCTCTTTTAGTACCAGTACTGCTAACCGCAACAAAGGCAGCAATCTTTGGATATTTACCTTTCATGGCTGGATTCATTGCCCTCAATCTTAAAGAGCAACACCAGACGAAAGAGACACACACAATTCCTTTACTGCCTCCCTTTAAACCTTACGAAAAATGCATGACTCAAGAGGAAAACACCAACGATGTATTGATTACGTCTCCACCCATTGAATCTATCTTCAAGCTTCATGTAGCCCCCAAGCCACCAACTTGGGAGCAATGGATTCTTAATCAAATTCGACAAGAAATAACAGAGACTCAATCAGAGCCAGAAATTCAAGAGACATCTCCACCGATTAAAAACCCCCCTCAATCCAAGATTAAACCTCTGAATAATCGCTTGGCTAATACAGTCATTTGCTGGCAAGCTCTCTATCAAGTATCGACATGGCTGGATGATACAAAAGCAAGCGAACTAAAAAATATCGCTTCCAAGTTGGAGATTCCTAAATACCGCCATATGAATAAAACCCAATTACTGGTATCGATTTCAGAACATGATTTATCTGAAATCACCGCCTAACCCACTACCTTAGCCTTGGTTGAACGCTATCGAACTGATAGCCATCTCGATTCGATTTTGAGACTAAGGTACTTTTTTAAAAAACTCAGTTGACCCCCGTCCTGAGTACCCCTCCAGAAATCTGTTCTGGAGGGGTATTTTTTTTACCTCGATCTAGTAGGTAGGGAGGCAAACGCTATTCTGTGACGCTTTTCTGGGCATACTGAAAGGGCGAAAGATAGCGCCATTACACAATCATCGTGAGTATTAGAAGGGGCCGACAATCTTCCATCCTGCGACCTGCTGTAGGCTAGCAATTCATCAAAGATTGGGCAGTCTCTAGGGAATAAAATAGCAATTCGCTCTAATTCTAATAACAGCCTATCAATGAGGACGGGTTTGCTGGTGGCCGTTGTCTTAATTGCCTCGAAATCACGCCCCTTGTGCTTGCTAGAGAGCTTCTCTAAATACACTTGCCCAGTGCCACCCGTGACCTCAACAGCAATCTTTTTAGGTCGGTAATTCTTAATAATTTCTGATATCTTCTCAATGTGGTAATCCATTGTACGTTTGCGTTCGCGGTACAGCAACCTAACTTCTTTGACCCCATCATCATTGATTTTGATAACAACGGCTACCGTGTAATCCTCACCTTGATTGCTGGTATCGATCCCCATGTAATAGGCTTCATCTTTGGATGGTAAAGAAAATGAACCAATAGCATTAGCCCTTACCAAATCAGAAGAGAATACATTTCTTTCCGATTCCTGAAAACTGAGATTATATTCTTGCTCGATGGTTGACCAGGACAATTTTTTCTTTTTCTGGATTCCCTCTAAATAATTGGGGATTTGAGAATAGATTGGATGAGCCTTCCAGTGCACAATGAATTTGCCCCATCCACTCTCATCAATCCAATCCTGACAGGGGTCAATCGCGCCAACTTTGACTTGATTACAGATGCCTTCGATATCCCGCCCCTCATTGCCTCCAGACAGCATCTCCCAATACCACCCACTTTTACCAGCGGGGGTACTCAGTACGATCGCACGGGCCTCATCCCCTACCATCTCCTGAGACGGACTGGCGGCATCGAAAATTCTATCAATTCCCTCCACAAATCCAGCCTCGTCATACAAAATATCCGAGATGCTCTCTAATCCACGACAGCCATTAGGCGTGGAATTGCGAAAAATCAATCGACCACCTCCATGAATCTGGATGTCGGTAAGAGAATCGGTTTCAAGTGGAATTCCAAGGCTATCAACCATCCTTCGCACCCGTCTGGCGATGTTTGAGGTGTCCACTTGAGATTTACTCAAGACCACCGCTGCATACCCAGGATTGAGGCAAGCCTTGTGCAGGAACTTACTGGCAATCGCTTCCGTGATACCGAGCTGTCGGCTCTTGACGATGACTGTTGAACGCTGATCAATCAAATTTGACAGAGCAATTTGATACTCGAAAGGATTGAACAGAACTAACTTATTGCCGCTGCGAATTGTTGTCAATCGGGCAAAATCTTCCCATCTATCAGGAATGAAGGATAAATCATACCCTTGCTGATTCTCTTGATATCGCCTTTCGAGACGTTGTTCAAGCCTGTTAATCCGGTTTTCCAGCCGACTCATTCATCAACTCCTCAAGCCTCGATATCCTCTCTTCTAATTGCCAGTCTCGCCATTTACTGGCATTCGCTAAAAGCTCACGGGCAGCAGCAATTCTATCGCGATTCGGAGCCTCTTCATCATTAATGATTTTCGCCAAAACCTTGATAGCAGAGGTGCTGTGACGAACGGATTCCGCAATTGCCGATTCATAAATCTCTGAGATGGCATCCCGTAATGCTTGTTTAAATTCTGGGAGTTTGAGCCAGCCATCGATTGTTTTTTCGTTGCAGCCTGCCTTCAGAGCCGCATGATCAATGCTATCCCCACTCGCCAGGAAGACGATGACTTTCAATTGCTTCGCTGACAGGGAATCTGAAGGCATTTTTGGGGCGTAAAAACTACATTTCTATACTAAAAATAAATACTGTACAGTGTGGTTGCAACTGCCCCCACGAATGTACGGGGGTATTTTATACATTCGCTGCATTCAATCGCTCTGTTGGAGCGCGATTCAGGCATTTGTACCGCCATCAATGTATCGATTGGCGCTTGCAAGTGGGCAAATCTGAGCGGGAAATCCGATCTATTGCAGGTGCAATAGATCGGGACTTAGGTCGGTTGTCCCTCCTGACCCAGTACGCTCAGCTCCTGACGCTGAAGATCGCGCCAGAAATCCCTAATTTGGTGCAACGCGCAATCCCACCACTTCTGGAGCTTCAACTTCAACGGCTTGGGACTATAGAGAATTGCAGATTCGATCAACTCCTCTTTTTCGGCTGGCGACTGCCCCTCAGAAATCTCACAAAATTTACTAACCTCTACAAAATCTAACTCGCTCTGGCAGAAATCAAAGATCTTAATCAGAGAATCCATCGGATTCTCTTGAACCACCTCTTGCGACTGTGCCAGTTGCTCGTAGAACCAAGCATCTAATTGCTGACGTAGCGGATTGGGTTGGAGTGCGATCGCATCCTCAACATCAGACCTTTGGTAATGCTGGGTAACAGTTGCCAAATCTTCCTGTGTCTCAACAAACGGCAATGCCTCTACAAGTTGTTCAAACGTGGGTTGGTCGGTCAACTCACCCCCCTCTGAAGCTGGGACACCTTGCCCCTGGTTTATAGAGAAATTTTGCGGAAGGTGTCCCAGCTCAATCGCCTGTGTGTTGGGTGTTTCAGGCGTCGGAATGTCGAGTTTTTGTGCGGTTTGATTTGCCCAAGTATTCTCAGCTATGACATCCCAATTGAGAACGAGGGAATCATTTTGAACGACTGATTCAACCCGTTGCTTGACGCACTCGTAAACGGCTGAGCGCATGGGCGTCAAGAGGTAATCGGTATCCACTCGATAAACTCGAATTTTCTCCCCAGCGTCGTTTTTGACTCGATCGCACTTCCGCTTGATGTCGAGCTTGTCGAGTACCCGCCCAATATATTCACAGGGGTTGCTATCCCCTACAGTAGTACCGATGTACCTAGCCCTTCGAGTATCCTTGCCCTTTTCCCAAAACTCTACAGCTTCAGGACTATCTTGAGTCCATCGTGATTCTGGGTTTAAAAAGAACTCGATCCCCATCTCCAGTAACGTATGAACCTTGAGCCAGTCGCTCTTGTAGGTTGTGAGATTCAGGCGCTTGACACAATCTGGTTCGTTAGGGTCAGAGAATACCATTAGCTTCTTGTACCATCTACGCTGTTGTAACAGCTTGGCAATCTCAGGATGCTCTAACAAGAAATGTGCCTCCACCTGAGAGAGCCACGCTCGATTTTTGTACTTCACCTTACGAATAAACTCAGGGTCAAAGATAGGCTTTGTCTCTGTTATCACAATCTCGACTTCACCCCCCTCTGGGACTGGGACACCTCCCCCCTGGTTTATAGAGAAATTTTGCGGAAGGTGTCCCACCTGAAACGCCTGCGTAGAAGGCGTTTCAGGCGTCGGAATGTCGAGTTTTTGCGCGGTTTGATTTTGACTCAAATCGGCACCCTCCGAGGCTAGACCACCTCCGTTACGGTTGAAATCGTTTCCTTCTGAACCTGGGACACCTTCCCTCTGGTTATTAAGAGAATTAGGCGGAAGGTGTCCCACCTCGATTGCCTGCGTGGAGGGCGTTTCAGGGGTTGGAATACCGAGTTTTTGTGCGGTTTCTAGAGAGACTCTACCGCTCTTGATTTCATCCACAGAAATTTGTGGCAACGTGATAATTCTGGATACAGTTTGGGTTTTGTTCTCTATGCCTGGTAGTCGTGAAACTAAACGATGTCGTGTAACCTCCGTTTTATCTTGCTGGGTTGCGTCAAATCTCCGTGCTTTCTCATTCGCTTCATCTTCTGTCAACCGTTGAGCCTTGAATATCTCCTGACTCTTCCTAAGCTGTACTGCCTCCTGTGCGGCTTCTAATTCCTTCTGGCTAACTTTGTAGCCCGTAACTACCTCTACCTGATAACCAGCCGTGTGAAGGGCATATTCAAGGCATTTTCGCAGATGATTCCGCTCAAACACCTCCCGTGCTTTCAGGTGACATTCATATTGAAAGTGAGCGTCATTTGAACGCTGCACTAATTTCAGAGCTTGCTCTATTAAGAGTTCGCGCTTTTCGGCCTCACTAACATCAGATAAGGAAATTTGAGAGCAAGCTAGGGTGTAATCTAGGAAACCCTCTTGAATGTGCGTTGCGGTCTGTTCGAGTTTGCCGCTGTCAATGCCCTGATTTTGGCAAAACACATGAATGTGGGTGTCTGGGTCGCGCACTCGACCCAAGAATTGCGTTTGCTCATTGGTGAGAACTACTCCGAAAAAGAAGAAATATCCCCTCTTGAAGTAGTCTTTGATGCTGATTTGAATTACCTCTCCTGATTCTGTTTCGATTTCTGTTTCTGTGTTGATGAACCACTCCTTTAGTTTCACTTTTGTTTCAGTATCGATACTCAATCCACTTTCTGCTGTTGGTGAATACAAGAGGGCATCGATTTTGTTCACATAGATATATGCTGTAGGATTAGCTAGAAACTTCTTAGCTTCAGCCGTATTGGAGTTTGACCCATCCAATCGGAAAACTTTGCGACCTTTGCGCTTTAAAATTTCATGCCAAGCTTCAAGTTTTTCCTGGGAATCGCTACCGCAAACAAATGGTTCTGAATCATCCATCATCGATTTGTGGAGCAAGGAGTAATCATTGATCCGCCGCTCCGTAACGGTAGTTTCCCCAGTTTGCTCATCCTTTCCAAGCTTCAAGGTTCCCGTGTAGAAAGTGGCTTTCCCTCGGTTGCCCCTGTAAATGTTCTCAACCTTGGTGAATTTCTTACCGCTAATCTGTTCGACGTGAGCCACTGTTAAATCAGTCAGGTTGCCATCCAACATGATCACAGCTTCTGAATTGGCGATCGCCTCCCCAGCCCTCTGCTTACATAGCTGCCGATGGAAACTGACGGCGGTCTTTGACTGGTAGAGATGTTTGAAGCTGCCCTCGATTTCATCTAAGACCAGGCGCTTCTGCTCAAAGTGATGCGGCTGGAAGTAGATCAGACTGTCAAAACAGGCCGCGATTCGCGAGCTTGGATCACCAACCAAAAGTAAATCATCTTTGGATTGCTTGAGATCTTGCTGAAGGTGACGCCAGTTCTTACCCCGCTCGGTGAACTGAATCAACAACGAATTTCTGTAACCGAAGGCATTCGCCCCGATCGCGTCATCTGCCAAAAATTTATTGTGAACGTGGTGAGTTTTGCCCGTCCCCAATCCGCTTCTGACAGCTAGATGAGTTCCCGGCTGAGCCGAATCCCAATCAAAGTATTGAGAGTCAATGACGTGATCGGGTGTAAATTTACGCATTTTGAGCCAGTCTTTCCCGGCTTCACTCTGTAGCTCTGGGAAAGTCTCTAGCAGTTGGGAGAGTGATTTGCGTAAGACCTTGAAACTAATTCCGCTCTCGTTGGGGGGAGTGGTTTCGATTTTTTCTTCAGGCTCTGTCAGATCGGCGGCTCCAAAATCCTCCCACCCGTACCCGGCAAGGATAGCGTCGGTTACATCCCAGCCCTTGACTTGACAATCGTCGCGCATGGGAATTGACCCAATGATTGCTCTACCTTTGAGAGCAGCGGCTAATTTTTGCGCTCCTTTTACTCCCGCTTCATCGCGGTCATAAAAGATTGTTACGTGTCCGGGTAGTCTGTCGAGTTGCTCTGCTTTGGGTACAGTACCGGCCCCGGAAGTCGAACAGGCAACTGCTACTTTTTCCCCCCGCTGCTGTACGAGTTCACCCAATAGAATCGCATCCCATTCGCCCTCACACAACCAAGTTTCTTGAGCATCTGAGGGATTGTTTGTGAACCAAATCGTCGCGGGTACCCCAAACTGTGACCAGTTGGCGAGATACTCCGGGCGCTGGTCGCTGGTTAACCAGGGGGCAACCCGTTTTTTGACATAGAATCGCCCTGGTCTATCTGCGACTGGAATAAATATCCCTATAGCCCAATACTCTTGTTTAAAGTCTGGCTTGCTTTGGTCGGGTGTTACTACCCGCTTTTCCAGACCCAGTCCATAACGCTTGACCGTCTCGCGGGTGATGCCCCGACCTTCGAGCCAAGCCAACGCCTTAACCGCCTCTCCTGTACCGGATAATAGCCGCTCAACAGACCGATTTACCCGCCACTCATCAACAGTGTAATCCTTGGCGGGTGTTTGTTCTTCCTTGGCTACGGGTGCTAGTGGTGTGAGGGGTCTAGGTAATGGATCGGGATAATCGTACTCGCTTGACCCATCTTCATATCGGATTGGGATGCTAGCGGAACGCGCCAAATCGAGAACCGCATCAACAAAACTAACGCGGTTCAACTCCATCAGGAATTTAATCGCGTTCCCACCCCAACTGCAACCAAAGCAATAGGCTAGGTTTTTGTGAGGAGTAATGCCGAAGCTGGGAGTAGTTTCGTTGTGGAAAGGGCAACAGCCGATGAAATCTTTGCCTGCCTTTTTCAAGGCCACATAGCTGCTGACGATCTCTACAATGTCTGTCCGTTCCTTAACTTCCTGGATGAAATCGGGGTGAAGTTTCTTTCGAGGGGTAATGGTTTTACTAAGCATGGCTCCCTCCCCCCTGCTTACCCTGGAAGCGAATCTCCCATTGATTGGAGTAACCGCCGCCTTCAGCGCTTCCCTCTCTCAAGCACTTGTCTCGAACCTTAGCTCTGGCTTTGGCTGTGCATTGTCTTTCGTCTTCTTGAATCTTTGATTCAATGACTTTAAGAGCTTCTTGCTGTGCTGGGTTGCTGGGGTCTGCCTCCTTTTGCATAGAGAACACAAGTAGGTCTGCCCCAAGAAATTCATCAGCGCTGAAACAATGCTGAATTTTGTCGAGACACTCAGAAAGCGTCCCATAAAAGCCGTTTTCCCAGTTGTGTGAGCAGAACCAGCGACCTTTTGGGGGGTATTGTTTCGGGGGTTTAGCAAATCCCTTAACCATCAGCTCTTACCCCCCTTGCACCAACCATGAACATAGGTATGCTTGGTTCCGCCCTGATGCCCGTGCTGCCAAACGTACCAGGCAACTGTCACGTTATCGTTGCCGCGTGTGTCTGCCCGAAATCGTGGACGCGGATTAAAGATGATGAGGTGGCTTAGAGAATCCGCCGATTTTTGGAGCCACTGAGCGCGGTTGGCACAGGGTTCTAAGTAGCTCAGCCGGAGAAGCACTGCTACTCCCACTCGCGCATTTTCTAGTGCCAGTGGCAGAATACTAGGGGCAAGAGAAAAAGGTGGATTCGTAACTACCCAGTCAATTCCTTGCCAAGCCTGCCACGAGTCCAGATTACAAGCGTCGAGTTTGAAGGTCGGCTCATGACCGACCAATGGATGGAAATCATTGGTGATGCAGCCGGGGAAAAGGCTGGCGATCGCTCCATCCCCCGAACAGCATTCGAGAATTTTGCCCGAAATTTTAACTTGCTTGAGGAGTTCGTGTATGAGGGCTTGGCCGGTAGGGTAGAAGTCGTTGGCGATTCGCGCAAGCGGAGACATCAGTGCACCTCCCCTTTCCGTGCAAGCGCCTTCAGTTCGCTCGCGCCTACCCACCGAATGAATCCCTTGCAATCACCGCAAGATATTGAGGATTTTCGCGGCCTCCTGCCAGCGTCCAATTTTCCAGTGGTTCCCCGACATTTGGAGCAAGGGAATTCAAGCTGAATTCCTTTCCCCGCTTGCTTTTGAGGCGGCACTAGAGGAATTTGGAATTCTGAAGTTTTGATTTCTTCTCTCAATTGTGAGAAAATTATGAATTTTTTTTTCATTTAGCTCGTCCTTCTGTGAGGGATGAGCCATCAATGCTTTTTATTGAGTTCTCTTGCGCTTACCTCTAGAGGTCTAGAGTTCTTCCTGTTAGGCTAGGGGAAATGTTTTTTATTAACCGTTGGTCGGTTATTGATGGCTGCCGAAGAGCTGGAAACTCATCGCTTGGGGCTTACTTAGCACTATCAGAGAAGCCTAGCTTCCTCTAGAAGAGCGTTGCCTCAAAACAGCATTGATGACCGATCGATTTTCTTTTCGGTATTTCGGGCTTCTAGCCGCCGCTCGCGGCGGGACTTGAGCTTTTCCCTCTTCGGGCGTGGAATGATGGGTCTATCGAGAGCTTTTACCAGAGTGAGTGGATTGGTCATTTTTTTCCTGTAGTGTTTTTCTCCTGGAATTGGAAATAGCTTATAGCCTTTTTTTCGTGCTGTATCAAACCCGTACAATCTCGTTAAGTTTTGTAAAGCTACGAGCTAAAGCCCTTTGTTGATTTAGCTTTTGGTTTTTTTCGTGCCTCATTGGCTTGCCCTGTACAAGCTTGCAAGTACTCCTGGTGGTGGTATGGCTCCTTTCCTGTTTGGAGTAATCGGAGAATCGTGAAGTCTAGAGCTTGGTCGAGACTCATAAAATTTTCCGTTTCTTCAGAGTAATAAATTAAACTAACGCCTTTGCCTTCATGATGTTTGAGGCGATTTATTCTTTCTTTTTCGGATTTATAGAATTGATGTCCGTTTTTGGGAATCCTATTCCACTGCTTGCAGATGTCAATAATTTCCCAAATGAACCAAACAATGTCTGGGGAATCATAGCTTAAAATCCACTTGCAGATTGGATTTTTATATACCTTGGCTTGAACCCAAATATCCTGAATCAGATTGTGTCGCTTTGCCGCCATCTTTCCAGGACGATATTGATTCTGCCTCGGATGATTAAAGCCCAACTCCACGAGGGCTTCTGTTTCGCCCAATAGGTAGTATTCAATCCAGAGATTTTGGATTCGGTAATTTTTCTTGAAGTTCGCGAACCTTTTTTCCTTGCTTGATCGAACAACTATCTCTCCATACTTCTGCAATAGAGATGGCAGATACTTCGCAGAACTTAAGTATCTCTGGCGTTCAATTTTTCCATCCGGGTGAATGCGATTAGGAGATGCCCAATCGCACCACAGGTAATCGTTTTCTCCATCTTGCTTGTACCGGATGTGGCGATGCTTCGTCTCGTTTGCCAACACAAAGGCTTTTCTGGCTTGCTTTGGGTATTGCTCTAGCACAAAGGCTTTTGTGGTGATGCTATTCTCTTCTAGCTGAATAGAAGCATTTTGAATTTCAGTTCCCCCAGTTAGGAGAAATAAGTAATTTTGAAGATATTTGGGAAGTTGCAGTGCTTTTAGTTTCGTGTGATGCTCGTCCGATAATTCGGGAAAGGCAGAATCATCAATTAGTAAATTGGGGTCGGTGAAATCAAGCTTCATACTTCATTAAAGTGGATTTTCGCTGTATTAATTCTTCGGGCGTTTGTGCGATCTATTGCACCTGCAATAGATCGCGTTACCCCTGGCTTATCCCTCGTCTGAATTCCCTGATTGCCTCAAGCCTAGAGGTCATCAGCACACACCGCGTTAGTAGGTTGATGTCAAGGTCTGGCAATACCTCACTACCGTAAATCCGTTCGTAACCGTCTGCTCTAAGATGATGCAAGGTCAATAGACCATCTTCCCAAAACCAAACTTCAGGGACACCTAACTCCTGATAACGATTCAGCTTGGAGAGGGTGCCGCTGGTAAAGACCACTTCAATAGACAGGTCTGGAGTTGTCCCGACCTTACCAATAAAGTAGGATTCGTCAGCTTGTGCTGAAGCAACCCCCTCTTTCTCTTGGGTAAAGCTGCCAGTAGGGGTAAACTCAATGCCTTTTTCTACAAAGTACTCAGCCAGCAGAATGGCAATAAGGCGCGTCATGGTTTCGTGGTCTTGAGAAACTGCCAAGATTTCTACTTCTCCTTTGTAGTAAGCCAGATGCACCCCAGGCGAGTCGGCAAAGCTCTCCTGTAGCAGTTTGAATTGTTGCCAGTTCATTCCAGAGTGGGTAAACCGTTGGTCTGTTGGCTTTTTGGATGGTCTTATGGTTGTGGTCATGGCATCACAGAGCAGTTAATTTTTGCGAGAGCGTTGCGCTGCTGCTTACAGCAGATCGCGGTACACAATCAGGATTCCCATCGGGGTTGCACTGAGTAAGTGGATTTTGGTCATTTCTGAGGGTTCCCAAAATCAATCATCTTGGCTAGCGGTTCAGAGTCAAACTCGTTAAGGCGCTCCACCAATTCCTGGAAAGCTCGATACTTCTGATCAGCGTAGTCGTTCGCTTCAATGCCCAAGACTTGGCAGAATTTTACATAGTCGGCTTTCCAGTGGAACCCTTGAACGCCCTCTACAAAAGATTGAGCAACAACCTCGGTTGGCGATTTCTGCTCACTGAATAGGGTGCCATCGTCGCGGGTATAGTGTCCTGATTGTTCGGTCATTCTCCTCTATCTCCTATTTATGGCGATCGCACTGGTAGATGCTGGGTGCGATCGCGTTACTTGGCTAAGTCATGTTTTTTCTTGTTTACATAGTCTTCTACGAAGGTTGTTATAACATCGCTCATATTTTTCCCCTCCTTAGCGCAAACAGCTTTGAAGTCGTTTCGTAGTTTTTCGTTGACAAACGCTCTGAGGGTAACGGTTTTTTCTTTATCAGTATCGGTCATGGTTGAGGCAGATTGAGCTGTACTGCCCTATTGTCGCATTTGGGGTCAAACGCTCACCATGCCGTGAATGACGCTTAATTACATCTTGCCAGTAAAGCTAAAAAGACGTTTGCGTCATGACTGACGGTACGTGCTATTCTAGCAGATAAGCCTAACCCACCACACAGTCAAAAGACTAAATGTCCTACGGGTGACAGCTTACTAAGCGAGTGCTGACTGAGAGGAGACAAATGATAAATGTGACAACACGGATAAACACTATCCTGGAAACTGCCATAGCCAAACCCCCGACCCGCAATCGTTGGTCACGTCGGGCTGTGGCTCGATATCTACAATCCCAAGGATTACTGGGAGCGGACAAAAACACGATCGCAAAATGGGAAGTTTTGCTGAGAGTGGTCAAGCCCTACCGCGAACGGATTCCCAAGGATGCCAGAGGTAACTTTCTACCTGGCTATTCCCTTGACCAGTATCAGTTCTATTGCGTGGTCAAACTGTCCTACCTGATGACCCAGATTAGGAGTGATTTAAACGGGTGCAACTACCTACCGATAATCGCTCAGACGTTGGCTAATCAAGAGATTCAGGATAAATACTTCAGCTTTGAATCCTGGCTAGATGAAATCGAAAATATCGCCGCTTAGTTAACCCATTACAAAGTAAGGAATCAATATCATGCCACGTTCTAAGAAGTCCAACCCTAACCAAGACATCGCCGAAGCACTGGATACACCCATCGACCTCGACTGGCAGGAAACGGCTGATACCCTTGGCTTGAGCATCCCCCAATTGCAAGAGCGCATGGCGTCACGCTTGGGAGACGTTGTTTTTGCTTGGGAACTGATACCCAATGAGCATCAGCCAGTGATTGAGGCGGTCAAACGCGACCTAGAAGCTGAGAATTCAGTTCGTCGATTAACCGAAGCGACTGAACCGCCAATTGAGCAAGCCCCTGAACCCCCAATCTTGGAGGATGAGCCGAAGCCCAAAAAGCGGGGTGGTGGACGCAAGAAAAAAGAGAGTACAGCGCTCACCCAAAAGAAAACTGAAGCCATCCAAGACAACCGCCAAAATGCCACACAGACTCACTCAGGCGTTGCTGAAACTCTGACTATCTTGTCGGCTCAAGAGGGCGCTCAAGACGGTGCTAACGCGGCTACCGCCTATCTTCATGGGTTGGTTAGCAACATGACCAACATCAAGGGTGAGGGTGCCACAGTAATCGCGGCTGAGATGCTACAGCGTACAGCGAACAAACGCGGCTTCAATCCGGATGAGGTGCTGCAAAAAATTGGAGTCCCGCTCTCTTCCCAGACTCGCGACACGCTTAACGAGGTTATGGGGCAAGTCCTGGGAAACGCACAAGCGGCAACGGAAGAGATAACCGATACAGCGTGGGGAAACGGTTACAACGTCCAAGACGAGCTTACACGGCTCAAGAACTTGATGAACTTGAGCGATTAATCATTGCTCTGGCTGCGTTCGATTCCGCCGTTTTTAAAGAAGTTTTGGAGCATCAACCCATGACCGCACTATTCCCCACATTTGGCAACCTACTACAACGCGCTAAACGCTTACTCAGCTCTGATGTATCGTACCTCTGGCAAGGTTTCATGGATGCCTGTGAGGCTGATGCAGAGCGTTATCAGCGAGAGTTAGAAGCCAAGGGACACGACGATTTTTACCCTGGATTGTACTGGTAAACCTTTTATTTAGGAGAATCACTTATGCAACCTGAGATCACCATCGAACAAACCTGTCCAACAGCCACTTTTTATGGATACAACGATGCTCGCTGCTATGACGAGTACAGGCCCGAACGGTACGGATTCGATTCTGACGACGAAAAATACCGATGGGGCTATGCCTGCGGGATGGATGAGAATCTGAAAGAATCTGGCGGTATTGCCCCTGTCAAACACAGAGGAATGCCTTCATACCCACGAATCAAAGCTCTGACCGTTGCTCACCAAACCCAAATCGCGGCAATCTACCAGGACTTCAGAGAGCAGGCCGCAGACATTGAAGGAAGTAACGCTGATGAATTGCACAGTCCCAGCGTTACCCCTGTTCCCCAGTCAATCAAAACCAAGGATTCTCAATGATTTTACATTTTTTACACCAAGACAATCGAGGCGGACGTTACTGGGATTGGGACAACCCAGAATACCCACATTCCCCCTTGGCTTGCCTCATCGGTCACGAAGCATTGTTCGAGGGAGTTGTTGGCGAACCAACACCGGGTTATACCTATTCAGGCATGGACTCACGCGGCTTACCGACGCATTTTCAAACAGAATCACTGTGTGAAGAGTGGGAGAGCTGGCAATTGGAGGGAGTACTCGCATGAGTACCACTTCCAACCAAGGCTTCCAACCGCTGCCACAGTTCACCCAAACCACCACGAGCAACGACCACTGGGTGAATGTCACCACGACCCGGACTGACAGCGACGGCACAGTAAGCCAGTCCATTCAAATCATCTCTAAGAAGTAAGACCAACTAGGCGGGTGCAATACCCGCCTTATCCCTTCATTTGTTCAAGAACATGGCACCACGCAAACTCATTAATAGAAGCCGTCCTGTAGGCGGCAAAAAACGCGGTAGACCTCCGAAGAATGCCAAACCTGCTACACCCTTAGAAATTGCGGATACGCCTTCTAATGGCTCGGTAGCTGTCGCTGATACTCCCACAAGAGGAACTCCCACAAGTCCTACGGCCTTACCTGCAATTGCAACCAATTCGGCTCAATCATTCACTGGCTTATCCCAGGTCAACAATACTTTAACCTTTCCCAAGTTTGACCCCAATTCTTACTTTGTTCCTGACCTATTCACTGATTCATCACCGCTTAATCGAACAACCAAAGAGCAAGCGGATGAGATGGTTCAGTCAATTGAGGAAAAGCGCCAAACGGTCAGAGTGGCAACCGCCAACATTCAACTCAATCAGGATGTTGTCAGAGCGGGTAATGAGTATCTGAAGCTCGAAGGATTAGCCATTGATTACGCAACGACAGGCGTCAACAATGAGACGAAATTTGTTAATTACCAGGTGGCTGGAGTCAACAAACAAATCGCTCTCAACAAGTTTGATCAAGCTTCAGAGCGCCTGACACAAGGACAATTGACACTTGCAGGAATGCAGAGTGTTACTCCCTTAATATCCCAAGAATGGGAAGCGAGAAAGAGCCTCAAGCTGTCTCAAATTAGTAGTTTAAAGATTGAAGCCACGAAAGCTAAGGAAGCCTTAGAGCCTAAGATGATGCAGCTTTCTCAAAACTTCAGACAAGAGCTAGAGGAATTGAATTAACCCGTTGCGTGTTCATTCCCTAGGCGAGTCCTAGGGGATAAATGATAGGAAATTGAGCAATGTCTAATTTAGAAGCCAAATTCAACAGCGCTACAGACTTCTTAGGGGTCGCTAGTTTAGGGGGAGTAATTCTAAGCGGGATACTTCTATTCACCCCAGTTAAAGCAATGGGATACATCGGCATAGGCAGCGGTCTGGGGACGTTCGCGGCGTCGGTAGTAACCAGAAAAAAACACCTGAAAGTAGCTGAGCAGTACGTTAGCCAGATGTACAAAGATTACGTGGGTGAGTTGACCGATAAAGAGAGTCAAATCTATCAACTTACCGATACAGTTCAAGACTTGAAAGGAACCGTTCAAAGCCTTCAAAATGAAACGGCAAGATTCCCTAAGTTGGCTGAAAAGATTGAGTTTTTAACTCGTCAGAACGAGTCTAAGGACAACATTATCGAGCAGGTAACGAATGAACTAGAGCGCCTCATAAGCTTGGCTCGAACGGCGGTAGAGGAATCGCTGGATGAATGGCAGGTTAAGCTCAGTTCGTTGGTGGATACCAAGAAAGACCAGTATCCGAAGCTATCAGAACGGCTAAACGCGCTACTGGATGAAGGTCAACTTAAACTGGCTGATTATGCCTTAAAACTCGCTCAAACACCTTATAAGTGGGATAGCTTGGGTGATTTGCTTGACCTCTACTACTGCCTTAACGATGACTTAGCCAACATCAAAACTAAGGTCATCCAGGCGATCGCCAAACTCACAAACCAACAAACTCAGCACGAACTCCAAGAGGTAGAGTCCATCTTAGAGGAGTGGCAGACAGCGAACCTAGTCCCCAGAGATAAGCTCGAACACATCATTAGGAACTATGAAGCCGCGCTAAATGAGTTCCGGACTGATTTCTCAACCCGCTTCGACACAACCCATCAGTTCGCGCTAGCGCTGGAAGGACAGACCCAGGAAGATGACAAGTTCGTTCAGACCATCTTGGCTCGTATGCAGGAACTAGAAGCCAAGATTCATCAGCTCTCCAAGCCTCTCAGATACCTGAATGCGACTCGAAGCGACATGGTGATAGCGAATATCATCATCGGGTATTTCGAGCGCTTAGGCTTCATCCTAGACCGTGCCGGCACAGACTACAGAGGATATGAAGCAACGCTCGAATTCATCACAGACCGCACGGGCCGGTTAGTCCTAGCCAGTGAGCTGAACGAACACTCAGAGCGGTTACAGCCGCTAACTCATGTTCTGAACCAGCTAGAGTTCAAGTTAGAGCCTGAAACGGGTTTGATGACCTTGTTGGTGAGGTGGGGTAACAAGCCAGCGGCTAACTCCAGTGAGCAAGCGCTTCGGCTTATCTCGCCACTGGCTGATGTGGTCAAGAGACTCATTGAAGGGTTAAGCCATAAACCAACCATCAGAATCATGGGTGCTACGGGAGAGGGTAAGGGAGTAATGGCACGGTATCTGTTGAGCCAGATTCTCACCTCAAATCCTTGGTATTGCCGTCTCCACGACCCACAACACGGGAGTAGTGAAGATTACTGGGGAATCCCCAAAGTCTCACGGTCTGGTAGCGAACTCAAGAAAGCGCTCAAAGACATCGAATCCCAGATGATGAAGCGTGAAGCCAATAACAATTGGAGTGTGGTGACACTCGATATTCTGGATGAGATTGACACCCATCTAGATAAGAAAGAGAAGAAAGAGTCTTTCATTGATTTAGTCTCTAGAATCCGTCACCTAGGCATGAAACTGATTCTCATCGGTCAAAATCCCAAGGTAGGGAGAGCTGGGTTTGAGTGGAGTGATATGCAGCAAATGAACTGCATTTACATGGGAGCATCCGCTTTAGATGCCATTGAAGCCAATCCACAACTGAAACCGAGAAAGGACAAACTAACCAAAGAATACATGCCTCTCTCAGAACATTATGAAAGGGAAAATGACGGATTAGACGATGGTGAAAAATACCTGTTTGGCTTAGTAGTCATCCCAGGAAAAATGCCGCTATGGGTAGAGTTACCGCGTCCTGACTCAATCAAAGTTGACTGTAATGAGTTGCTGTTAGGTAAAGTATTCGCAATTTCTAATAGTTTAAACGAATTGATAGAAGGTCAAAAATCTGCCAAAGTCTCTGGTAATTCTGTCATTACTAACAGTATTTTAGAACCCCCTGCCAAGCCTGAAACCCTTGTAAATCAAGGATTGCCAGCGTTTGTCGGCACGTCAGACTACGTGGGGGTGGATGGCACAGACGGCACAAGGGGAAAAGCTACTTGTAAGAAACATCCTACGGCAGAATTACGAACCCAAAAAGATGGACGCTTCTACTGTCCATCTTGCAAAAAAAGACTGGCTAAATCAGATGTTCAATACTCCGAGAAATCAGGATGCTAAAACTCGCGTTAATAGCTTCGCTCATTCTGCTATCAGCCTGTTCAAAAACAGACTGGTGTTAACGCCGATTACTGCGATGTTAACAGCGATTTGAGCGCTGTTAACAGCAGACATCAGTCAGGTGTCATTTTCCCAAAAAGGAGAAACCATGTTAAATGCAGTACAGTCAACCGACAGAAATTTGATTGAGCAAAAATCTTATCAACAAGCGTTATCGGATTTTGGTATTGAGAAACTGCTGGAAAAAATCAGCAATTATTCTGATGAGAATTTTGATTCAGGACAGATGAATTTAGAGCCGGAAGAAATGGAAATTTTAGCGGTACTCCTTATCCAACATTGGAGCGATAACGTTAACGGAAAACTCCTAGGTGGATTTTTAAATGCTATTCGTCATGGGAATTGCGCTCTGCTACCAAATTCCATTAACCAAGAAATTAAATTACCCGAATCTGGGTTGCCAATAAATTTCCCCGATGTCAAAACACCTGATTATGCAGAAGGAAAAAAAGTTCGCTGGCAATCCGCGTGCGAAAACTCAGATTGGGGAATTGTTCTTGGTCATTTTTTGGCTTATGCCCCGCATCTTTGCCGATGGAGTTGGAAATATGTTGTTTTGCTCGACTCTAATTCACCCAGTTCAGATTGGTGTGTTGCAGATGTTGCTTGGGAAAATGACCTAGTGGAGGTGAATAATGGTAAATAATCGTCCTCTAAGCGAACGAGAGTTAGAACTGATCGACTTATATGGTTACTGCTCTCTAGGAATGAGTCCGCAGAAATTTCTTACCAAATGGTCATTGACATACGAGCAAATTGCCTTCATTTGCGATCGCTCCACTACGACTGTCAGCTTATGGTTTTCCAGAGGAGACAAGTATCGCCGTCCTGCCAAAGACGATTTGCGTCACCTGGCGATAATGGATTTCATGTTGGAGCATTCTGACGACATTCCACTTGAACTTAGAAACTTACTCTGTCCACCCAAGCGAGACTAATAAGGTACTATTGCCAAAAAGTCAATAACGGTTAGTAATTTCCTGAGGAAATTATTTTTTGTATTCTAACAGCAGCCAGTAATGTATTTGTTTTCAGCTCGTATGGAGGTGAAGGACTACGGAGGAACTTGAAATCCTGCTAATGGAATCATTAGAAGATGTCCTTACTGCTTCTGACACAATCATAGGTCTAACTACTCGGTTCGGCTCGGAGCGATTGCTTCTGGAGCTAATCGCACAATGTAACGTACACAAGCAGCAGATTGCGTTGTATCGTAATCGAATTGCGCTGGTAACGGCAAAACTGACTCTTGACTCTTTGACTGAGTTGGAGCTAAGTCGAGTGCCTATCCAAGAATTAAGGAGTGCGTGTCAGGGACTGAAATTACTTTCTCAGGAGCTTTTAGGATCGGACGAATCTGAAACAATTATCTCCCCAAAAAAACAGTTAATCCTGAACTTTTTAAAACAAGCCAGAGCATTTGATGAAAAGTTTTGGCAGGAACAAAGAGAATTCGAGACACGCTGGAAAAAAAGGTGACAGGACAGACTACGCTAAAAAAACAAGCATCGCCGCAATCAATCGGGGGTTTCCCATAAGGGGGATGTGTCAGGTACGGCATCATTGTAGATGAATCTTTTATTCAACTCCCACGAGCAATCGTGGGTTTTCTGTATCTTCCTATAGTTGTGCCAGTTAACAAGTGTCACAAGTCCCTGGTTAACTATAGGAAGTTATTGGTAGACTATAGGAAGTTGAATAAAAGATTCAAGTTAATGCCTAAAAATTACAGCAAGTTTGTGAAAGGAATCCGTCAAGCCATGCGGGAACGCGCTGCCAAACTCCTAGCCAAGCTTGATAGTTGCAAAAACCAAGAACAAATTGAGCGTTGTTGTCAAGAAGAGAAAGCCGACTTTGAAGCAGCTTTTGAGTCTTTAAATACACGCGCTGCATACATGACTCAATATCGTAATGCCATTAAAGAGTGGCAACAGCACATTGAACTAACTGAAGAAAATAGCTATCCGCAACAAATCAAAACAGGTATCGTCAGACAGCATTACTCTCTCCTCTACATGAATTACCCTCGTGAGATGCATGACGAACGGATGCAACCGACCAAGGAAAAAAAAGATGAGCAACGCCGCAATCTCTCTCCTATCAACTGTGTTGATCAGTACGTGGAAACTATCGAGAAGCTTCTCAATTCCCCAGACTACCGAGAATTAACTGTAGGCTTGATTGCCGCTACAGGTCGCCGAATAAGCGAGATTCTAAGCACAGCATCTTTCGCACAAATAGGACAATTTGAAGTCGCGTTTGAGGGTCAACTGAAAGCCAAAGGGGAAACTGGAGAATATGCCGCGTTTACCCTTGTGGAATCGGTATCAGTTGTAGATGGCATTCTCCGACTTCGGAGGATAGCAGAAATTAAAGAGATGAAACACTGGAATTTAGCCGAGATAGATAGCGGGAAAAACAACACAGTCAACCGCTATGTTAAGCAACATTTTGGTGAATTAATTGAGCCGCCTCATGGAGAGAAAGAGCTTTCGTCCAAGAATCTTCGAGCCGCTTATGCTGCAATAGCTATCTATCTGTTCTGTCCTAGCAATCACTCAGAATCCTTGTTCATCAAGGAAAGATTAGGCCATACCAGTGATGCTACGGCTAGCAATTATGAAGATTACCAAGTAGTAGATATCAACGGGAAACAATTACCTCGTGGGGTATGGGTTAAGCGCATTAATGAGGAGATGGGTAAGCCAATGTTGGTAGAAGCAAGACCGCAGCTGAGGATGACGGTAGCAGCCAAGGAAGTGATTAACGACCAAGAGTTTTTACTTTACCCTGACCAACTTTCAAGGATTGAAGAATTAATCCGACTGGCTCGAATAGGCAAGCAATATGAGGAAGGGAAGTTAGTTAAGGAAGTTGTCAAGGTAGTTGAAGTAGTGAAGGAAGTTGAAAAGCCAGTCGAGGTAATCAAAGAGGTAGTAAAGGAAGTTGAGCGAATAGTTGAAAAACCTCTTGAGGTCATCAGGGAAGCTAGGAAGCAATTAGAGGGGGTTAAGCCAGTGGAGGAAGTTAAAGTGGTAGAGGAAGTCAAGCTAGTAGAGGAAGTTAAGCCGACAACGGCTCGGTTTGAAGAAATGAGCAACGAGGAATTGCGAGGGTGTCAGGCACCTGGTAGCGCAAAAGAGAAGATTCGCAGGTCAGTCCGGGCGATTAAGACCTACAACGAGCAACAGGCAGAAAAGAAGCATCAGTGGTCTATTAACGTGAGTACCCTGGAAGATTTGAGTGGGTGTCACTCTAAGGCGGTCAGAGAGTATCTGGATTCTGATGAGGGTAGGTTACAGGTTACGGACTACAACTTGGAGAAGGGATTTGGATTTCAACAGAATCGCGGCAAGGGAAGTATAAAGCAATACGTTACCTGGTAATTCTCCCTAGCAATAGTTACTGGAATTTTTATTTTGTTGTGTACAGCAGTGGGATGGTCAGCGCTTGTAGGTCTGTCCTAGTAGCCTGTGCCATCTACAGCCAAACCTGAGGATGAATTCCCAATACATGACCTAGAATAAATTCCAGATGTCCCCGACTTGAGTGATGAAAAATTGCAAGAGTTCTACATGAAGAATTAAGCAAAAAACTAACAAAACTAAACCTTATAGTTATCACAAGTTTTCCCACAGTATCCCTTTTTTGTAACGATACCTCAAGAGAGAAGCTAATCTACACCTTTGTTAAAGGTTATTGAAGTAATCTATCAATAAAGGCTATTCAAGTCTAGGACACAGTGGCGTCTTATGGATAGTTGAGTAGGTATTAACTAAGCCTAGCGGGTGGATACAATAACCCAGCGTTTTTCCTTGTATTTTTATCCCTAATACATCGGAAATAAGTGCTATGAAAAAACTTTCGAGTTTCAGTTTTCGTAGTCGAGAAAAAAACATTCCAATTATAGCTATTGGAGTCTTTATAATCACTGGCGCTATTTGGGGGGTTACTCAAAGTTTAGAAGAAGCCAAGCAACAGCAAGAAAAAGCTGTTAGAGCGCAAGAGGCTGTCAAAAACTACCAAAATCAGCTTTCAACTATTTTCCTAAAAGGAGATTTAGAGAAAAATAAAAATTTGAGAAGGGTCACAACAGCCACTACATTAGCTTTATTGCGCGACCCGAATTTAGATGGAAGGTCAAAAGGACAAATAATTACATATTTGTCAGAAATAAAATTAATTAACGTATCGCAGCCAGCCGCAGATATAAACCAGATAAAGCTAAGGAAGATTCCTGTTATTTTATTGCATGGTGCCGACCTCAGAAATGCCGACATCTTTAAAGCCGACCTTCGTGAAGCCGACCTTGGTGAAGCCGACCTCCGTGGAGCCGACCTCCGTGGAGCCTTACTTTTAGAAGCCAGCCTCTATGGAGCAAACCTTACTAGAGCAAACCTTACTAGAGCCGAACTCTCTAGAGCCGAACTCTCTAGAACTAACCTCACTAAAGCCAATCTCAGTGAAGCTAACCTTGGTAGAGCCTACATCGTTCAAGCCAACCTTGGTGGAGCCAACCTCGAAGGAGCTTACCTCGATGGAGCTAACCTCGATGGAGCCAACCTCTTTGGAGCTAACCTCTTTGGAGCTAACCTCCATGGAGTCGGCCTCTTTAGAACTAACCTTCGTGTAGCCAACCTTCGTGAAGCCAACCTTCGTGGAGCCAACCTCAGTGAAGCCAACCTTCGTGGAGCCAACCTCGAAGGAGCCGACCTCGCTGGAGCTAAACTCTTTGGAGCCAACCTCTTTGGAGCCAACCTTCGTGGAGCCGACCTCGCTGGAGCCGATCTCAAAGGAGCCGACCTTGGTGTAGCCAACCTCCGTGAAGCTAAGCTTTGCAGAACTAGATTACCAGATGGCACAAAGAGCAACAAAAACTGCAATAAGTTTTAAACGGTACGAGGGAATCATCCACAATCTTGAGAGGGGAGGCTAGAGGCTACTGCGGGGTTGGTTAGCTGAG
This sequence comes from Microcoleus sp. AS-A8, assembly GCA_039962225.1. Lineage (NCBI taxonomy): Bacteria > Bacillati > Cyanobacteriota > Cyanophyceae > Oscillatoriales > Microcoleaceae > Microcoleus > Microcoleus sp. AS-A8. The sequence continues at coordinate 3,186 of JAMPKV010000044.1, read as the reverse complement.
CTGGGTTGGATAGGGTGTGGGGTTACCCTGTGACCAAAAATGGGGGTCAAAACTGGGTTTTTTGGGGTTCCTGTCGAGGGTAGGTGTGTGCCAGTTGGGGTCGGATCGGGTGCCAGATGCGATCTGATGCAGCTCTTCTGGCAACGCGATCGCGCCGCAAGCAATCGGGGGTTCCCATTGAGGGGAATGTGTCAGTTTATTTTTTAGTAATGCCAACAAAACGACGTATTTTCATTAATGTACGAGATAAAGAATTTGTCTTGTGTGTAAGTTCTACAGCAGATGGTTCTTGAAGTAAAAGTTCTATTCGTTTTTGCAAATCGTGCGTCGCAATTTGCTCGTGCTTAAAAGCGAATCGCATTGCACGCAACAGGGTTTTAGCTTCTCGATAGGATAGGGTAAGGTGCATCTGTTCGTTAGAGCGTCGAATAAGAGCATCAGCCTCGCTATCACAATAAGCTCTGGCTGCTACGAGTGCCGACGAGGTCTCTGGAGTTGATTGATTGTCTGTATTATCGGAAGGGCGATTTGGGTTATGAGAACGGTGGTCAAAAGTTCCGGGCATTTGCCAATCATCGATACGGGCAAAGAAGTGACTTGAACCAACTCCACCCGGCGCAAACTGACTGAAACAATAAATTTCAATCCATCGGTTAAGGTAGGTTTCTTCGTAAACCTTAGACATACTTGCTGTCATGAGATAAACGGTGCTGCAATTACAGGTAAACGTAACTAGTGCCATCAGTCTAACTGCATTTTTTGCCTGTCTTGGTCGCTGGGTTGGGTTGGGTGAGGCTGTGGCAGATGCGATGGTCGCCTTTGGCGGTTCGCCAAAGGCATCGCAGATTTACACCGAAGTCAGACAGTTCGCGCTCAAATAGTTCGCGAGTGAGGTCGAAAAATGGCGGCAACAGAGGAATGGTGAGGCAGAGGGGTTAAATCCCGTAATCTCTTTTTTCGGCAATTCAAATGTAATATCCCTTCACACACCAAACCCCCGATTTCGCTGCATGATTCGGGGGTTTGTGTCGCGTGTCTAACCGTTGGACACGGGGCACTTAGTTACTTGTTCCTGATCACGAAAAATTGGGAACACTATTTAGGGTTGAGTTGGGTTGCTTGTGCTGTATCGGAGTAAGCATCTTTCTCAAACCTGTGAGGCTACTAGGTCTAGCCAGTTGGTCGGGTCGCTACTCTCGCTCCTATTGAGCCACAGCCCACGATAGGCGGTAATCACCTCAATTTTCTTATTTGGCTTATGAAACTCATTTACGCAACATTGACCTGTACTTTGTCATTAATCTTGTTTAGCTGTGATAGCGGTAATAACTCGACTTCTACTCTCAATCAAGAACCCGTCCCGACTGAAACCAAAATCAATACTTCTAATACATCTACTCCAACTACCAAACTTTACAACGCATCTGTATTCAAGAAAGGACTGGACTTCTCTTATGAAGCGGAAGGTAAAGTATCAGTTGTTGGTAAAACTATTACTGTTACTTATGAAAATAAAGAAGATTGTGATAACGGTAATATATTCAGGCAGCAGCACGAAGAGTTATTTAACTTGGATACAAACACCTTAACCAGTCGCGCTAATCAAGTAAGCAATTGTTTCCGAAGCGAGCTTCCTGAGAATTGGATTGATGCGGGTAGTTCCTCTGATCGCTTCAGTGTCACTACAGAAGGTAGTGACACTGTTATCAAGGTTAATGCCTTAGAAGAAGATGGGACTGTAATTCTCGAAAATACGTTGGTTGTGAGGTATAGCTCAAATGAGGAGACTAAATCGACTGTACAGGCAACCAACTCAACTGCTGTAACTTCATCGGAAGCCGTCTTGACAGCTAGCGACCCTGATTCGCAGATTGCTCTCAGAGCAAATCCCTCTGAAAGTAGTAAATCTCTTGGGTATGGTCTGGTTGGCGATCGCGTGCAAGTCATCGAGCAAACAACCACTGATGACTATACCTGGTATAAAGTATAGTTCCCACGTTCGGGTGCTGTAGGCTGGATTCGCGGAGATTTTGTCACACTCACAACGAATTAAATTCCTTAATGTTTCTGATCACGGGTTGGCTGGTGGCAGAAGCGATCGCCAATGAACTGTTGCCAGTGGAGTCAGTGAGGTTGAGCCGTAAGCCACGATAGGGCAAAGCGCAGGGAAAAGTTGACACTGAAGGGTGGTATATCTTGACTAACAGTATCGGTCTTTTTGATATAAGTGGAGGATACAAGTAAAAATAACACAGCAAGATGATAGGGCTGCTTCTGAACCTTCTTTTTGGGTCGCCTCTAGCTGTTATCGCTCCGCTGATTGTGCTGGTTCTCTCCATTCTTGCCCTACGTCGTAGAGCAAGGTGGACAATAGCGACAGGCGCTTCCCTATTTACGTTGGCAGCGTTTTTGTTTTTCGCCTTTGGTGCGTATGGTTGGACAATAGCGAGGGGCGCTGATGGATCAGGCACTCCTGACGTAGCAGGCTTCATGGAGGAGATGCCTAGTCTACTTTTCATGGTTGGCATTCCCTTTGTGTTTGGTCTATTCCTAGTTCTGACCTGGAAAGATATCAGGTAAGTCTTGCTGATTCTGTAAACGTTGATCTCTGCTGACTTCAAGAAGTAGTTGATTGCTAACTTCACCACAGATGCTGGTGCAAAATTTATTTCAGCTGAGATGCACTCAGTTGGCTCTCAAGAGGAGTGAGCGATCGCGTACCTTCATCCGATTATGCGCCTGATTGGAAGCGGGGAGGTTAGAGGAAGCGATCGCGCAACCTCCTGTATGAAATATTTAATTTGGCAGCAGGGTCACTGGGTTACTGGGTCACTGGGTCACTGGGTCACTGGGGCCGGGTTGGTCATGAGTCGGGAGTCAGAGGTTAGCGGGGGCGAAAGCGAATTGTCAGTACGTGGCGCTTCACCTGTGACAGGTCTTGTTCAATCTTGGCGATTCGCCTCACCAATTCATCCTGGGAATTATCAAAGTACCCGCTGACAATAGCTTCGATTGCCGCCGCCTCCTCCAGTCCAAGATCTGTCATGTATACCTGTAGCTGTTGGTAAATTTTTTCACTTAAACTGCCCTGTACCTGTACCTTACTCATTGAAATTAGCTCTCACACCTTAGCTGTCTTGGCTAATTTCAGCCTAATTGCAGAGCATACGACAGTAACAGGGTAGA
>JAMPKV010000043.1 GCA_039962225.1 Microcoleus sp. AS-A8 | reverse complement strand
ACAAAAGGACGCTTGAGTTCTGGAAGCACCGCAACCTGTTCTTGTAGAGCAACAGCTTCAGCAGATGTCCGAGTACAGGCATAAACTCCACCTTCTGGCACCCGACGCAAAGCTTCAAACGTAAGTAAACCACTTCCTGCATTCAAGTCCAAAAGAACATGATGACGCTGAAGTTGAGTTAAGGTGAAAATGCGATCGCGTACCACCTCCAGTTGCTCACCCACCTGACTCAACGTGCGCTGCAACCAACGGTCAACTGTGCGGTCAGTTGGTCCTGTGGTTAGCACTTCAACAGGTGATACAAAAACACCCTCTGCCACCGCTTCCAACTGCGCTTCCCGATGACGAGCCACCTGCGTCTTAATTTCTCCTTCAAACCCCTGCGTTGAGGGTTGATAAAACACCTGCCCCTGCAAACTACTAGGCAAATACTGTTGAGCAACCCAATGGTCGCGGTAGGCATGAGGATAAAGATACCCTGCGCCATGCCCCAATCCTTTCTTGTCCCGGTTAGCATCCTTGAGGTGAGTGGGTACTTCCGCCTCCCGTTCCTTCTCAACCACTCCTAGCGCATCGAAAAAGCCCATGACGCTGTTCGATTTGGGAGCGTTGGCGAGATAAAGCGTAGCTTGAGCCAAGTGATAGCGTCCTTCCGGCATCCCCACCCACTCAAAGGCGCTAGCGCAGGCATTAACCACCACTACAGCATTGGGGTCAGCCAGTCCCACATCTTCACTGGCTAAAATTAACATGCGCCGGAAAATGAAGCGAGGGTCTTCTCCGGCATAAACCATTTTGGCTAGCCAGTATAAAGCGGCATCCGGGTCGGAACCTCGCAAGCTTTTGATAAAGGCACTAATGGTATCGAAGTGGGCATCTCCTTCCTTGTCATAGAGCACTGCCCTTTGCTGTATGGATTCCTCTGCCACAGCCAGCGTAACGCGAACAGTCCCGGTTGCGTCGGGAGGTGTGGTTTCAACTGCCAGTTCCAGGGCATTAAGTAACGAACGGGCATCACCATTGGCGACATTGACTAGGTGAGCGATCGCATCTGGCTCTACTATTACAGATAGTTTCCCATAACCGCGTTCTGAGTCAGTGAGTGCCTGTTCCAGGACACGCGGTAAGTCAGCTTCATTGAGAGGCTTAAGCTGAAAGATGCGCGAACGGCTGACAAGAGCTTTGTTAACTTCAAAGTAAGGATTTTCTGTGGTTGCGCCAATCAGGATGACTGTTCCATTTTCCACCCAAGGCAGCAACGCATCTTGCTGCGATTTATTGAAGCGGTGAACCTCGTCCACAAACAGGATAGTGCGCTGAGAGTGTTCCTTTTGGCGTTTCTGAGCAGTTGCGATCGCATCTCGAATTTCCTTGACTCCAGACAGGACAGCATTAATCGCAATGAAGTGAGCGCGAGTAGTGTTAGCAATAATCCGAGCGAGGGTGGTTTTTCCGGTACCCGGTGGACCAAAAAAGATCAGGGAAGAAAGTTGGTCAGCTTGAATCGCACGGCGCAACAGGCGTCCAGGCCCAATGATGTGGTCTTGCCCGATAAATTCATCGAGGGTGCGAGGACGCATCCTAGCGGCGAGGGGTGCCTCGTTGTCCGCTGATTGTTGGCGCTTCTTGTCGAACAAGTTTATTGCTGCTGGGATTGGCTCATAGAATTTTAATCGATTTAGGTTATTGGTTACCTTAGTATCTTGCTAGCCGTTGTCGCTCTTGCTCCGCTACTTCTGTTAGTCCAGCCCGATCAAGTAACGATAGAAAAGCTTCACGCATAGATCGATCAGTGGAGTTGGTAGATTGAGCCTTTAAAAGGACATTGATAGCATCGTACCAGAGTCCAGCTTCAGCATAAATTGAGGCACGATCGCGCTCGCTTTTTGCCGTAGCTAGCTGTTGATTGAGTGCTGGTGTTTCTGCTACGCGCTTAATCCAGCTTTGTGCAAAGGTATCCTGAGAGCGTCGATTAGCATTGCTCACTAAGCTCACAGTCCAACGGTATTCTTTACCTGGAACCAATCCGGGCAAATTTTCCGGCATTTCCAACCGCATAATTCCCGCTTTTTCTAGTTGTAGTTGCTGCACAAAAATTGGCTGAGCAACGCCCGATTCTACTAAGGCAAATTCCACAGGTTCCTCTGGTATTTCTGAGACATACCAGAAAAAGGTGGGATGACTCGATAACGTTTGTCCTGTGTGATCATTCGGAACTAATAGTTTAAGTGTCACCTCTTGAGACTCATCCTCTCCTCGCGTACCCGCTCCCTGAGTGCGTCTGGGTGTGCCGCGATAAGGAGGTACATACTTAAATTTAGTTCCTGGATGTTCCGCAAAGCTGGCTAAAGCAGGGCTGGATAATACATGAAGCGGAAAACCATCCACCCAACGAGTCACAGGCATGAGAAACAGGGAGGCGGTCGCTGTAACCACACTCATCAGTAGGCGAGTATTTAGCATAATAAAGGCGCAATGTTTTAAAGTTTTTTACTATGAGTAGAGCGCCCTGAACTACCCTAATTTGGAGAACTATCCAGTAGAAATCCGAAGAAGTTACTGAGTTGTCTATCTGCTTACGATAAAAGACTCTAAAACATATTTCCTCTCTATTTAGATAGAAAAGACGCTTAATTTTTATTAGATTTGGATAGTAAAACTTGATAAATTTCAGTGGGCTGCTTACGCCCTTTGAGTTGTTCCTCTCCAATAAACTTTGTGGGGAACTGTCCCTGTATATGCAGATACGTTTCTTTATTAATCAAAATGCGACAAATCCCGCCATTCAGGGATTTATCATAACTTTCTAACCGTGATGCCACATTCACGCTGTCCCCAATCGTTGTGTAATCGAGTCTTTGGGAACTACCCAGGCTGCCTGTGACCACAAGACCAGTGGCAATCCCGACTCGCATGGCAGCCGTGGGGCGTCCTTGAATTTGCCATTTTTGATTGAGTACCTGAAGGGTGGATGCCATAACTTTGGCGCAATGCACAGCGGCGATCGCATCTTTGGCAATGTCTTCTGATGCCGTGTGCGGAATGGGGACGCCGAAAACAGCCATGATCGCATCCCCAATAAACTTATCTACAATCCCTCCATGTGCCTGAATCACCCCTACCATGGCACTCATATATTCATTGAGCCAGGACATGAGTGTCTCTGGATCAGTTTGCTCCGCGATGGAGGTAAAACCTTTTAAGTCTGCAAAGAGTACCGTTGCTGTCATCTGACGCCCCAACAAGCGTCCTTTTTTCAGAAGCTGACGGCGATTGCGCCAAATGGTTCTGGCAATAGCGGGACTGACGTGACGCCCAAATAGATTCATCACGGTTCGTCTATCTTGGCGCTCTAATTGAGCAATATAACCAATCAAGACAGTGGCAGACCCAAATAAAGCGATCAGAGGTGGCACCACGGGAATCCACCAGTGGCTCAAAAAAAGCAGATACGCAATACTCATCAGTGCGATCGCCACAATCACTAAACCCATCACTGTGCGTAACAGTGAGTAGTTTCTATAGCCTTGAAACCGCACAGCCCATGTTACAGCCGTACCCGCACTCGACCAGAAGAAAATCCACAAAACTTCCACCGATTCTGACCACGTCTGAAGTAAGGGACGCCCTTCTATAGCAGCACTTAAAATGAGCGAGGTGAGATGGGCTTGAATCTCTACACCAGGGCTTTGCTTGGGCGACGGGAGTAGATCGTTGCTATAGGGGGTGTAGAATAAATCTTTCAAGCTCGGTGCAACCGACCCAATTAAGACAATGCGATCGCGCACTGACGATGGCGGGACTTGGTCGAGCAAAACCTCGGTCATCGAAACGCGATCAAAAGGGGCATTTCCTTTAAAATTCAACAAGATTTGATACCCACCAGCATCTGCCCGGACATAGCCGCCATCATTCTCCTCAAAGGGAACAAATACGGTCTTCCCTAACTTCATAAAACCCTTTGCATCAGCGGTTGGGCTAATTCCTTGACGCTCTAGATAAATCAACGCCAATCTTAACCCCAAGCTAGGTAAAGCGGGTTCAGACTTAGGCGTGAGAAACAGTATGCCGCGACGAATTCTGCCATCTGCATCAGGCACAATATCATTGGCACCCACCTGACCCAACTCATTCAACACGGGTGGTGGTGCGGTGGCATTGCCGATACTATCATCAACTTTTTTTTCAATGCCAATCAGATTCGGTGTAGATTTAAACACCTCTTCCAAGGTTTGGGTACCGGGTGGCACTGACAAATCTCGATACAGGTCTAAACCAATCGCTCTTGGCTTTGAGGCTTTCAGTTTGTTGAGTAGTTGAGCTAGAACAGCATCGCTGACAGGCCATTGTCCGACATAACGAAGGTCTGACTCATTAATACCAACAACCAAAATGCGCTTCTCAACTACCTCAGCCGGACGATTGCGAAAAAATTGATCGAGCGCCGCCCACTCCCATGACTGCAACAGACCTGAAAGGCGTAGGACAACGACAAGGCTAGCCACCGTAATAGCTCCAATCCCAACTCCACGCCGTTGCCAAATTGTCTGTCTCAGTCGCTTGAATTTCATGTCATTTATAGTCCTAAAAGTCAAGGACAATCATAAAAGAGCTAGGGTTCTGCACCCTTCTCCGTAAGCGACCAAACCCGTCCGGACATTAATTTCCGGCGTCAAAACAAAGGCAGAAGGTAGACGGCAGAAGGCAGAAGGTAAACCTTCGGTCGTTGGCACAAGCCTTCTGGCGACCGAAAGGGAACTCTTGGTACAAGCCCACACGGAACAAGGCTCAGTGGCTTGTCTTCCGGAGGGGTTTGAATCCCCTTCTCTTATACTGCCTCCTGTCTCCTGCCTTCTGCCCCCTGCCTCCTGCCTCCTGCCTTCTGCCTCCTGCCTTCTGCCCCCTGCCTCCTGCCTCCTGCCTTCTGCCCCCTGCCTTCTGTCTCCTCACTAAAGCTCCGGTGCCTTCTGCCCCCTGCCATTTAGCTTCTGTCCTCACTAAAGCTCCGATCTGCCTTTTGCAGGTTCTTGAAAGTAACAGATTAAGTCCCTTGCCTGGGCGAGAGCTTCCAACTGGGGGATAGTGCCGAGAACCACACGACCATCAGCCGTGACGAACATTCCTTGTGCCTCTTGGAGGGGAAGGACGCTACGGTTTCCGGAGTGTTCCGCGATCGCTTCTGGACTAACGCGCCGCCCCGTGGTGCTGTTCTCAGTAATCTGCTGTACATCAGTTATAGGATAGGAAGTTGTGAAGGCACCATAGGGCGTCGCCGGCAACCCACCCGTGCCGATCACGGTAAAGCTGCCACCTTGAGCATTTGGGCGTCCCAGACAACTATCGGCAATAACTTGCTCGGAAGTGACAAAATCCTCTTCCAGGGGTGGCAGAGACGCTTCAACGCTATTAATTTCGGTATTGATGTCTACCACGCCACTAATTCCCAGAGTGGAACTCGCCGTGATTTTGCTTGTTGGTGCAACAAACAAACCTTGGGTGTTGATTGTAATATTTCCCCCAGCCCCCTGGAAGGCGTTGGCGGTAATACTGCTATTTTCCAGAGCGACTAAGATATCTGTGTCAATTGTGATGTTGCCGCCATTCCCACTACCACCCGCTTCGGCGTTGATGATGCTGTTGCGGCGTAGTTGTAAAGAATGGGTTTGTAGCTGAATATTCCCGCCTTCTCCGGCTACGGTTGTGGCGGCGGCAATGCTGCCTTGATTGTCCAGACGAATCGAATCAGCAATGACTTTCAAGTTACCTGCATCTCCCGTTCCGCGACTGCGAACACTGAGTCTTCCCTGATCCTGAAGCCTCAATTCTCCAGTTTGGACGGTTAAGTTTCCGCCTTGACCGGTCGAACCCGCCTCCGCTGTAGCCGCTACAGCACTTTGAGCCAAACCATCGGGAGACTTGCCGATGATTTCCACAAACTCAGACGCCGTCACTGTAAGATTTCCCCCCTTTCCTCGATTAGCGGTACTCGCCCCGATCGCCGCCCCATCCCGTACCGATAAGCGCGGTGTCGTCACCTCTACGTCTCCCGCCTCTCCACCCCCGAAGGTTGTGCTAAACAAGCCAGTCAAAAAGCGAGTACCTGACCCCAATACAATGGGATTGCTGCCGATCAGTTCCACGGATTGGGAGGCATTAACGGTTAACTCTCCCCCCCCACCGCTTCCTAGGGTACTCGTTCCCAAGACGCCATAATCTTGCACAAGCAAACGCCCTGTATTCACGGTTAAGTTTCCAGCCTTACCGCTATCCCCCAGTCCACTACCTGTGATTAAGGCAGAAGTGGTGAGTTCGACATTATCCGAGGCATTGATGGTTAAATCTCCACCTTCACCCGATCCCAGCGTAGAGGTGGCAACAAACGCTCCATTACGGGCAACAAAGGAAGGCGTATTAATCACCACATCGCCAGCCGCACCTGAACCGTAACTTAGGGTAAACAAGCCATTGCGAAGATTAGCCGGTTTAATTTGTCCGGTTAAAAACAGTTGTATGTCCTGGAGATAGGTTCCTGTTCCGGTGAGCTCTACTGAGTTGGATGCGTTGACGCTGATTTTTCCTCCGGGTTGCGAACCTAAGGTTAATGCTTCAAGGCGTGACTCTTCAGCGAGTCGTAGCGATCGCGCCCACACCACAATATCACCTCCCCCGTCACCACTGGCATTGACGACCGCCCGATTCGATAGCTGTATATCTTGGAAGTTCTGCACACCCTCATAGCCCAATTGCCAATCATTATTAATGGGTTTTAGACTGACAAAACTATTCTCTGCAACACTAGCGAGCTCAATTCGTCCGCCCGGTGCCGCCACTGTGCCACCTTGCAGCCTCACTTCACCGCCCACAAGTGCCAATGTTCTGCCCAACGGCACCTGTAGAGTTGATTCTTGCACCTGCACCGTTGCGGGTGTTGCCCCGAATTGCACCCCCAAGGGAACGCTGACGGTTAAAAGTGCTGGGTTTTCAGGCGTTTTCGCACTGAATAGGTTGCCATCGGCAAACACCATGCTGCTAGCGGTAGTTGCGAAAAAGGAACCCTTGATATCCAGACGAGCATTGGCACCCAATAGAATGCCATTAGGATTCATTAAAAATAAATTAGCCGAACCATTAACACCCAGCGTTCCTAAAATATTGGAAGGATTAACCCCTGTTACCCGCGTAATAATATTTTCAATTCCAGTCGGTGAGGCAAAATAAACCCGCTGTGCATCGTTAAGATTAAACTCTAAAAAACTGTGGAATAGGTTAACACCTCTCAATGCTCCACCCTCAATGCGATCGGCGGGTTGGTTATTGATGAGAACGCTAGGAGTAATGATAGAACTTTCACTGCCTAAAGTGGTATCGGGTGTTAGTTGAGCGAATACTCGACCTTGATAAAGTAAAACGTTAAAAAGTAACAGAAAAACGTAATTAATTAATTCTTTTGATTTCTTGAGGGGAATGCTTAGGATAAGCTTCTTTAAAACTTCCTTTATCACCAGGTAGCCGCTAAATCGCCTCCGTAGTTTCGACTCATCGCACCAATTCTCTGTTTTTTGTGCCAAGGTTCTTTCCCACGACTTCAACTTAGTTTTAATTTTTTTGAGGGAATTTCTATCTACCAAAAGGTAAAAATTATACTATCTGGGAGTACAGTACAAACCGGAAGAAAAAGTAGGGTGCAGAAGTGGGTTGATACGGCTAAACACCAACCAAATGAGGACACCATACAACACCTCAAATAGATGGCTTATTATGTACAAGTAGGTAGGCATTAATATTTGTGGTTGAGGCAAGGCAGATCGGAGCTTTAGTGAGGACAGAAAGCTCCAAGACAGTTTGCGTAGCATGGTCGCTAGGGCAGAGGGCAGAGGATTATAGCTCCTTAACATTGGTTGATATACCTTCGTTTATTTGTGCCCACCTACTTAGCAGTCGCCAAGGCGACTCTTGACTCTCGCCCAATACGGAAACCTTGACCAGTCAATCTTCTGCCTTGGAGCCTTCTGCCTCCTCACTAAAGCCCCGGTGCCTTTTGCTATAAAGAGTAGCAGCCATCTAGGACGTATGAACGAAGAGTATTCACCTAAATTCATCCTCGCTTCATGTGCCTGGAAAGTGTGAGAATAGTCTACGAAAAGTGGCTTTTATTTTTGAGCAATATTATTCCCTTTAGCATCAGAATTAACTGAGATTGGACTTTTTTGGGTACAGTGACGGGACAGCCGCCAAACCCGTGCCCCAAGTGGCTAGCTTAAAGCAAGTTGAGAATCACTTTGACTAACTCATTCGGCTCGACTGGCTTGGCGAGATGGTGTTGAAATCCGGCGGCTAGTGCCTGTTGCCGATCAATTTCCCCAGCATAAGCCGTGAGAGCGATCGCTAAAATCTGTCCGCCTTGCTCTGGTGGCATTGCCCGGATTTGGCGCATCAGCATATAGCCGTCCATGTCAGGCATGCCAATGTCACTCAACAGAATATTTGGCTGCGATTGCTCCAGGAAAGCGATCGCTTCTCCTGCTGATGTCACAGTGCTGACTTGTGCCCCCAACTGTTCAAGGACGAAGGCAAAAAACTCGCGGCTATCTGTGTCATCATCAACGACCAGTACCCGTATGCCTGAAAGCGGTGAGGATTGAGGAACCAAGGGTGAGAAATTGCCTTCTGCTTTCGACCTGTCACTTTTATCCTTGATTAGAGGCAGCCTAACTGTAAATGTGGCTCCCTGTCCTTCTCCTTGACTGTCTGCCGAGACAGTACCACCATGTAGTTCCACCAGATGCCGTACAATCGCCAACCCTAACCCCAGTCCGCCAAACGTTCGAGTTGTGGTTGCATCCGCCTGACGGAAGTATTCAAACACATGCGGCAGGAAATCAGGAGAAATGCCTTTCCCCGTATCCCTCACTTGAATTTGAGCCTGTGAGCCAATTTGCTGCAACAGGACTTCTACTCGTCCTCCCTCAGGAGTAAACTTAACGGCATTGGTCAGTAAATTCCAAATCACCTGCTGTAAGCGAGCAGTATCTCCCAATACTTGCCCGATTGTTGGGTCAAATAGGGTCTGAATTTGAATGGACTTCGCTTCTGCCGCTAACCGCACGGTTTCTAATGCGGCTTTAATCGTAGCGGCTAGATTCACCGGAGTCATGTTCAAGCTGAGTTTGCCCCGCAGAATGCGAGAGACATCCAACAAATCCTCAATCAGTTGCGACTGGAGTTGAGCATTGCGCTCAATTATTTCCAACGCCTGAGCCGTTTTTGCGGCATTTAATCTGCCGTTGCGAAGTAGCTTAGACCAACCCAGAATCGGGTTGAGGGGCGATCGCAATTCATGGGAGAGTACCGCCAAAAATTCATCCTTGATGCGGTTTGCTGCCTCAGCTTGCTGGCGGGCTTCCTGTTCGCGGGCTAGCATCTGAATGCGTTTCTCCTCCGCCCACTGCCGCTCTAGTTCAGCAGCGATTCGCATGGAAAAGATAGAAAGCAGCGTTTCTGTGAGTTGGGCATTTTCTAAAGGTTTGCGATCCATCACACCCAGTAATCCTAATGGTGTGCCAGTTGAGTCAAAAAACGGAACCGCGATATAGCTTTCTATTTGCAGCGGAGCGAGTAGGGGAGCGTGGGGAAATAGAGCTTGCACATGTTGCGGGTAGCAACAAATCTTTCGGTGCTTCAGCACTGCTTGACAAGGGGTATCTCGCAGTAAATACTCGAAGTTGTCTACAATTTGACCCTGGGCACAGGTGGCGATCGTTTGAATCGCTTCTTCTGAGTCGCGCTCGACAAGTAGACCAATGTAGGCGTAATCCACTGCCAAAACGTTGGCAAAATGTTGTACCAGCGCATAGAAGAATGCTTCACCCGTTGCGGCTGAAACCCCCTGCGTTACGGCTAGCAGTGCCTTATCGATTTGAGTAATGCGATTAGCTGAATAGCGGAGTTCCAGTTCGTCCACCACCATCGCGGCTAAATCAGCCAGAATGGTTTGCTGCTCTGCACTCAAAGCATCACGGGGCTTGCTGTCTAGCAGACAGAGGGTACCCAGATTAAACCCATCGTGGGTGACTAGAGGAGCGCCTGCATAGAAGCGAACGCCCGGTTCACTTTGCACAAACGGATTACACGCGAACCGCTCATCTTGTCGGGTATCTGGAACGATTAAAACCTGATTGTATAAAAGCGCAAAGCTGCAAAGTGTAGCATCTCGCGGAACTTCACTCAAATTGAAGCCGTGGCAAGACTTGAACCAGGCTCGCGATTTGTCCACTAGCGAAACGAGAGCGATCGGCATCTCAAATAGCCGTGCTGCCAATGTGGTAAGGCGATCGAAGGCAGCTTCGGGAGGAGTGTCGAGAATGCGATACCGATATAGAGCCGCCAAGCGCTCAACTTCGTTATCTGGTATCGGAGCATTGGGCATTCGTTCAGCCATCAGGTCGGTCATGAGATTTGAGTGATATCACTTCTGTTTACATAGTCATTATTAAATTTTCTCCCCTTCTCCCCTTCTCCCCTTCTCCCCTTCTCCCCTTCTCCCCCTCTCCCCCTCTCCCCCTCAGACTTAACGATGACTACCTAACCGGAAGTGATATGAATGCATTGGTCAGGATTTGGAGACGAGGATGAACAGCATTTGCATTATCTAGTTCGTTGAGCCAGATCGGCAACGACCTTCACCAGTGCCTCTGGCTCAACGGGTTTGGCAAGATGTCTTTGAAACCCCGCTGCGATCGCTTGTTGCTGATCGATTTCCCCAACATAAGCCGTGAGGGCGATCGCTGGAGTCTGCCCGCCCTGCTCTGGCGATCGCATTCTCACTTGCCGCATCAGCATATACCCATCCACTTCAGGCATCCCAATATCACTCACTAACACCTCTGGCTGAAACTGAGCTAAAGCCCTGAGGGCTTGTGCGGCTGTTGCTACAGCAACGACTGTTGCTCCTTCCTGTTCCAAGACAAAGGTGATATAGTCCCGCATATCGGTAGTGTCTTCTACCACCAATACTTTAATGTCCTGCAATCCTGAAGGAGGTTTCGACTCTCTAACCTTTTGAGGGATTGCTGATTGATCCGGCATTAGAGGGAATTGTACAGTAAAGGTTGCTCCCTGACCAACGCCGGGACTAGCTGCCTGAACCGTGCCTCCGTGCAGTTCAACGATTTGGTGAACAATTGCTAACCCCAATCCCAATCCACCAAATTGTCGAGTGGTGGCACTATCCGCTTGACGGAAGTACTCAAACACATGGGGCAGAAAGTCGGGGTGTATTCCTTTGCCGGTGTCGCTCACCGTCATTTGAGCGTTAGTACCAAATTGCTCTAATCGCAGATCAACTCGTCCCCCTTGGGGAGTGAATTTAACAGCATTGGACATGAGATTCCAGATCACCTGCTGTAAACGGCCGGAATCACCTAAGATTCTCCCAACATCTGGCTGGAGCATGGTTTGAATTTGAATGGACTTTGCCTCAGCCGCTAGTCGCACGGTCTCCAAGGCGGCTGTAATGGTTGCAGCCAGATTAACAGGAGCAACATTTAGGCTGAGTTTGCCTCGTAGAATTCGAGCAACATCCAGTAGGTCATCAATGAGTTGCACCTGAATCTTCGCATTGCGCTCGATTGTCTCCAATGCATACGTCATTCGCTTTTCATCCAGCTTGCGGTCTTGCAGTAGCCTAGACCAACCCAAGATGGGATTCAGAGGCGATCGCAATTCATGGGACAGCACTGCCAGAAACTCATCCTTGATACGGTTGGCGGTTTCGGCTTCCTCGCGTGCCGCTTGCTCACGCGCTAACAATTGCTCGCGTTCGGCTTCGGCAAGCTTACGATCGCGAATATCGCGGGTAACGGTGGCAAAGCCGATCAATTCTCCAGTCTGCGGCTCTTTAATCACAAACTGGTTGTAATCAACAGCGATCGCTTCTCCTGTTTGAAAATGTCGGAATCGATATTCGCCGCGCCAAGTTCCATCGCGCAGTGCGGTCGGTAGAATGTGTTCCTGCACAAACGCTCGATCTTCCGGCAAGAAGCAGTCGATGACTTGAATTTGCTGCACCTGTTTCAAGCTGTCGAGTCCGACCATCGCACGTCCAGCAGGGTTGACATACTGCCCTTGCCCGTCCATTGAGGCAATGCCAATAAAGTCAGGGCTGTTATCAATCAGGGTAATCAGCTTCTGCTGCTCAGCTTCGGCGCGCTTGCGATCGCTAATATCGCTGACTAGCGCCACAAACCCAACTACTGCTCGATGAGTGTCAAATTGGGGAATGTAGGTTGCATCGACATAACGGGTTCTACCGTCTTGATCAGGAATCTGGCTCTCAAACGTGACTTGCTCTCCTGCCAGCACTCGCTCCACATAAGGACGAATTGTTGCATAGGCAGCTTCACCCAACACATCCCTCAGCGACTCGCCATAAATTTCGCTGGGAAGATGCCCAAACCACTCTTTATACTTCTGGTTGTTGAAGCGGTATCGCTGCTCAGAATCGATAAAGGAAATTAAAACCGGGACCGCATTCGTGATTAAACGCAGTTCTGCTTCTCGTTGTCGTAGAGCTTCTTCAGCTTGTTTGCGATCGGTGACATCGGTGTGAATGCCAATCCATTCACGAGTTGTACCATCCTCCTCAAACACGGGCACTGCACGCACGCTCATGTTGCGGTACATGCCATCGTGCCGCCGCAAGCGATGCTCAACTTCATAGAAGGTAGACAGTGCAACTGCCGTTGACCAAACTTGTGTAGTATGGGCTTGATCATCAGGATGGACGGCGTTGAGCCAGCCCCATCCTTTGAGTTCATCAAACGTTTGTCCAGTAAAGGCGCTCCAACCGGGCTGCTCAGTGACAAATTCTCCTTCTGCTCTGGTATCCCAAATAATTTGAGAGGTGGCTTCGATCAGCGATCGATAGCGCTGTTCACTGTGGCGTAGTGTGGCTTCGAGTTGCTTGCGATCAGTGATGTTGAGTGCAGTTCCTAAGAACCCATTGGATCGTCGGGCTACCCCCTCTCCCTCGAATTGTGCCTGCCCGTTGGCTAATAGCCACTGCTCGGTTCCGTCAGACCACACGACGCGGTAATCAATTTCGTAAGTACCTGATGAACTAGGATCGAGTGCCGCGCTGACAGCGTTCGCTACACGCGCCCGATCATCAGGGTGGATGCGCTCCATCACCCTCTGAAGGGGGAGCGTCACTGCATCATCCGGCTCGCCCCAGATCTCGCGCATCCGCTCGTCCAACTCAACGAGGTCTGTGCTAGGGTCGTAGCGCCAAGTCCCAAGCCGACCCACCTTGATGGCAAGGCGTGCACGCTCCTCACTTTCCTGCAATGCCTTTTCTGCAAGTTTTCGATCAGTAATGTCAATGGCGACACCCAAAATTTGACGGGGTACGCCATCTACCGTGCGATTGAACACAACAGCTTGAGAATACAACCAACGCCACTCGCCATTGACATGGCGATTCCGGTACTCAAGTCCGCGAACTGCCCCATCTGGCACCCAACGAAATTCCTCAAAGTAAGCGATTATGCCCGCTAAATCGTCTGGATGGCTGAGCCTTGAAATAACGTCTGCTCCCATTGCCTCAACTTGCTCAGGCGTATAGCCCAATAAATCTGTAATTTGGCGATTGGCATAAATATTCCGCTGTTCGAGCAAATCGTACACGAATAGAATTCCAGGCACGGTTTCAGCAATCTGCTGGCTGAAGTGCTGACTCTCTTGTAACTGAGCTTCTGTGTGTTTACGCGCTGTAATATTCTCGAACGCCAATCCGAAACAATGGTTTGGTAGCGGAAAGGCTTTCAAGCTGTAAATACCTGTGGTAATGCCATCCTCACTGTACGGAACTTCTCCTAAATCCAGGGCAACTCCTGTGCGAATGACATCCATGTAGTGCTGCACTAGCGGCGTTTGCAGCAGCATGGGAAAATTTTCCGCCATGGTTGTTCCAATTAACTGCTCAAAATTGATGCCAGTCGCTTTTGATGCGGTGGCATTGGCAATTAACAGTCGGAAGGAGCCTGGATCGTTGAGGTCTTCTAGTTGCCAAACTACAATCCCGACCTGAGCATTTCGGACAACATCCGCATAAAGTTGCAAGCGTTGCTCGACTTGCTTGCATTCGTCTTGGACGCGCACGCGATCGCTATTGACATCCTGCAAAACCTGAACCCTTGAGTAGATTTCCGCTTCCATTGCGAGAGTGCGAACTCGCACCGATTGATTCTCCTGGTGTTGTTCGTTCCGCTGTTGTTGAAGTTGAAAAAACTCCGTTACATCCTCAACGCGATGAATAATATAGGCAACTTCATTGTCTGCTCCTAAGACAGGTGAATTCACTGGACTCCAGTACCGTTCCTCAAATCCACCGCCTTCTGATTCTGGGCGCTCTATGTCATATTTTTGAATCGCCATGACATCTGTGTTTCGATTCTGACGTACTGTTTGTAGCGATCTCCGCAGATTTTGCGCTCCGGTTGCCAATGGATCGTCAGGGTTCTCTGGGAACACTTCAAAGATACCGCGTCCTAGAATTTCCTCGCGTTGGGTTTTGGTTGCGTGCAAGTAAGCATTGCTGACTGCCACAATTGTGAACCTTGGGGAATCCGGTGCTACTACTAAATACGCACCGGGTACTGACTCAAAGAGCAAGCGAAAATCCAATGTCGAACCCGCCAGATTTGCTTCACCTATCACAATCCCTACCCTTCCTGCGAGAAATATTGCGCTAAAAGCCCTTTGCTTCTATCTTGAAGTACTTCTGAGGAGCAATGGCTAAGTTCGTCAACGAGCGTCTGAATTTGCCTTAATGCCAGAGGGGAAGGCTGAATATGTCTATTTTATTTTCCCAACGGTTAATCGTACCGTAAGCAACAGCAAGTGCCTCCGCCAGTTGCACTTTATAAGTTTAAAACCTAAATCAAAGCCAATTGCCAATCAAGATAAAAGGCGACCAAATCGCTGGATGAGAGTATTCCCAATGATTAATTATCTTCAACTGCGCTGTTTGCAGTGCCTCAGCTTTAGTGACATTTGGTTGTTCTAACTGAGCGAAAGTCTTCTTTGAAGATAAGGAAAAATTAGTAAAATATTTAACGAACCCTAAAATAATAGGCCTAGCGGCTGTTTGTGAAGTGGTTGGAACCCTGATAACATTTTTAAGAATCGATATTTTCAATGAAAAATTCCCAATCGGTCTTGCTATATGCGACGCCTTCATAGGGTTCGGAATTTTTGTAATAGTATTTAATTTCTCTAGATTGCTTAAAAAGCTAAATTTCAAAGTTAGTAAAATTATCCTATTCATTTCTCAATTTTCCTATGAAATGTATTTATGTCAATTTATAGCTTTACTATTTGTAGAGAAGCTTTTAGCTAAATATCTCAATCCAGTTGGGCCCAGCTTAGTTATGCTTTTAACTATACCTATCTACTCTTTAGCTGTAGGAATAGATATTTTGGCATCATTCATTGTACAAAAAATTACATTGTTCCTAACATCAAGATTCTCAGGGGCTTTTAGAGCATTGGTTTAATAAAGGAGTTACGAGAGCTAGGGATCGCCTTGGGGAAGAGTCAGGAGTTGGCGATCGCCCGTTCCACCAGATGTGATACCAAATCCGGGTTAACTACCCCTTTTATGGCTGGAGATAAGGCACAGCCAGACGGCAGACGGCAGAAGGAATAAAAGACTGAAGTTGAAAAGGGAGTGACTGAGGCGGATTTGGTATAATATCGTACCGCTGGATTTTCCGTAATAGCTCACTCCTGCCTGTGGTGCGTAATCGGCAAGCTTCACCGTTGCACTCAAAGCCAATTGCCAATTAGGATAAACGGCGACCAAACTGCTGGGTGAGAGTATTCCAAATGATTAATCATCTTCAACTGCGCTGTTTGCAGTGCCTCAGCTTTAGTGACATTTGGTTGTTCTAACTGAGTGTAAAACTCTTCGATCAGGGGAACTGTAGCTTCATCATTAATATTCCACAAGCTGGCAAGAGCACTCTTAACCCCTGCACGCACAGCTACACCCGCAATTCCCAAAGCCGCTCGGTTATCACCGGCTGCTGTTTGACAGGCACTTAAAGTTAGCAGTTCTACGGGTTGTTGGTTTCGTTGCGATCGCTTTTGGGATAATTTGGCTTCACGCAAAACCTCGTCAATTTGCTCCAACGTCATCCGTGAGTCGAAGGTCAATAAAAAGGTACTCGCGGCATCGACTCCAAATTTGCCATGAGTTGCAATGTGAACAACGGGATAACTCTTGTTTCGCAATTGCTCTTGTAGATTTGCTAGGGTAAAGTCCCGATCCAAAAGTTTAGTACCGCCCAGAAGTTTTTGCACACTGGCTACTTCAGTACGGACATTTGTTAAGGCGATAAAAGGTGGACGCTCTACGGTTAAGCCCATAATTAAAGCACCAGAGTAGTGTTCTGGAGCACTCGTGCGAGTAGTGAGTGCCAAACTAGGTGTTGTGGCGATCGCATATTTCTCAATCAAAAACTGTTGACGATTATGCAACGCTGCCATCGGCACTTGGCGCAACATTGCATCTTGGATAAAAATCAGCGTCTTGACTTTGGCTGCTGCTAAATCTGCCTCCAAGGGACGAATCAGGGCGTTATAGATTTTTTGAGCCGGTAGTAAGTATTCGTTGGTTGAACGTTTTTCGAGTAAGTGACGTAATTGGTCAATTTCTCGCTGCATTTGTTCCTGCTGGATGGGAACCCAATAGCTGGTTAATTTACCGTCAGGCAAGTGCAGAATCATTTCAGTATGATCATCGAGAATCACTGAGTAAATAATGGCAGCATTGGCATCACCTAAACTCACTTCACTCTGGGCATCTGCCTGGGCAACTTCTATACACTCGTTGCCAAAGTAGTTTTGCAGTTCTGCTAATTTGAGCAATTCTAGAGTATTGATCACTTTACTCAAATTGGTTTTCTGTTGCTCTTGACTAGTGACCCCAGATGGTTCTAGTAATAGTTGCATCAACTCGCGATAAACGGGTTCAACGGAGTCGCGGAAGTCAAATTGTAAATTAGTGTTAATTGCTAGTAGATTGTTGCGAATGCTCTGGAGGGTTGCGATCGCTTGTTCGTAAGAGGCGATCGCCTCTTTTGTCTTCCCGGCGGCCTTCAACAACCGCCCAGTTTGCCACTGCCAGCGATAGGCACTATCAGGTGCATTGGCTTGCACGGCTACCCATTGTGCTTGTTGCGTTAACTCCATCGCCTCTGAGGTTTGAGCCGCTGAGTTGTAAATCTGCCCTAAACTACCGAGGGCAAAGGATTCCGCTCGCTGATCTCCTATGTTTCTGGCGATACTAACGGCTTTTTTCAACACAAGTGAAGCGTCTAAAGCATTTCTCCCTTGCTCTGGATGCCTAAAACGCTGTGCAAGGTTGATCAAGATGTAGGCTTTATCCCGTGAGTCGGGTAAACTTTCGACCCTTGCTAATAACTTTTCGCGGTTTCTCGTTATGGTCGCCCAGTCAGGCGATGGCAATTGCTCTAGTAGACGATTGAGATTCAGTAATGTCTTGATGTAGGTGATGCCGCCTACGGCTTGAGTCTCGCGCAAACTTTCGTTAAAGGCTGATTGTGCAGCCGCCATCTCTTGTTCTGCCAACTGCATGAGCCGAACTTTTTCGGGTTCATCCCCTTCGACACGAGCAACGTTTGCCTGATAGCGATACCGTTGAGAACGGCTGATGTAGAGATTACCTACATTATTCAGGGAACTGGCGATATAGTCTGGAGTGTTAAGCTGACGGGCAATTTTTAAACTCGCTTGATGAGAGAAGAGAGCTTGTTCGTAGTTACCCACCGCCCAATAGGCATTACCCAAGGCTCCCAAGGTTGCTGCCTGGGTTTGCAAGTCTGGGATTTGTTTGGCACGTTCTACCGCCGAGTGTAAAATTTTAATCGCCCGTCGATTCTGCCCCAGTTCGTTGTAAGCTTGTGCTTGCTCTGTCAGAAGCTTGGCTAACTGGCTACGTGCGGCCTGATCGTCTTGATGTTGGTAAATTTGAATAGCTTGCTGCCAGTGGGCGATCGCTTCCCCTGATTGTCCGATTTGCCGATAAGCCAGCGCTAGGTTACTGTAAACGGCGGCTCGCTCTTTCGCGCCTGTAATTTGTGGTAGGACTTGTTGCCAGAGTGCGATCGCTTCCGTAAATTTCCCAGCTTGATAGTGTTCGACTCCCTGCTCTACGACACGAGAAGACGATTCTTGAGTGAGGTTTGAGGTAATCAATGGCCTCTGAGCCGTCGCTGACTGAGCCACTTGTGCTGCTAACCCAACGTGGCAGGCAGAGCAAAAGACAAGACTGGCTAAGAATAAAACACTGAATCGACGCCAATGCTGCCACATTTAGAACTTTTTAGGCAACTTGCCAGGATAAGATAAGCCCATTTTAGGAAAAGTCTTTCTTTCCTGTCGTCTAACGGCAAGTTGATCAAGCAATCATCCCACGGCAATCGAGGGCGTGGGATTGTCAACCCTTGTGCAGTTGATCCAACGCCAGGTGAGCACGGGCGCGAACCGCTAAATCAGATTCTGTCTTCAGCATTTGCTCAAAATGCTCACTTACGGTTTGGCAAATATCCGTCTGAGTCTCTGCTGCGGAGGTTGCCAACCCTTGTAATCCCACAACGCCAGCATAGCGAACCACCCATTCCGGGTCTTGGCATGTTAAGCACAGAGTCTTGAGAGCTTTCGCTTGGGCGGCTGAAACGTCTTGAGCGGGTAAAGCAGACCAGCGCAGATTACCCAAACCTTTGGCAGCGGAGCGACGGACACTCATTGCAAAGTCAGTTTCTGCCGCTTCTCGCAATGTTTCTAGCGCTCTTGGGTCGCCAATTCCAGCTAAGGCTCGAATCGCCCAGGCTCTACCACTGTAGTTGTAGTCATCCAACAGGGCAAGCAGTTTTGGCACGGCTACTTCTCCTAATTGCACCAACCCATCCACAGCGGCTACGGCTGCACCAGGGTTGTTGTAGCTGAGAGCCGCAATCAAGGTAGGAATCCCTTCCTCTAAACGGGCAGCCGCTAAGGATTGCACTGCATCTACCAATTTGTGTGAAGAATCCGCCTGCTCAACGGATTGAATCAGTTTTAGTCCTCGGTCATTCGTCATGGGTCACTTCGATACACAGGCCAGGGGGTGTGGGGGGTAGGGTCGTTCTGTATCCTGGGGAGAGATATTCAGGGAATTCTCCCCATCTCCCCTCCTCAACTTTACGTCTCTCACGTCCCCTCTTTTTCTGATGGACTATAGCAGATTATCCATCAAAGTCATTACCTGAATCGCCGCTTCCGATATGGATGAGGACTCTGTGGAGTTGTTTTTGACCTGGTACTCTAAAAGTCCTTTGAGAGAAATCAGCTTCAGGCTATTTTCTGCCAAAGTTTCAGCGATCGCTTCTGCTGCGGGTAAATAACCAATGGCTCCCAAATCGCTCATCGCGGCTCGTCGCAGTTGTAGCTTTTGTCCCTCTAAAGCCTGGATTAATCTCTTAGCATAGATTGGATTTTTTGTCAACTGGTACATCCCTCGTGCAGCGGCGTATTGTACCAGCTCTATCGGATGATCGAGAAAGGGTTGAATCAGGTCAATGGCTGTGGTGGCACCCAGGGAACCTAAGGCTTCAATCGTTGCATTGTAGGGTTGCGCCAAATGGGGACAGCCCGGTATCGGTTGAGCGGCTTCTAACCCACCTTCTAGTAGTTTCATCAACTTGGGGATACAGACCGGATCGCCCAGTATCCCTAATGACTCAGCCGCGGCATCACGCACGTAGAAATCTGAGCAGTCTAAACAACGAATAAGTGCGGGCACGGCTTTTCGGTCTCCCAGTTTGCCCAGTGCCCTCGCTGAATTCCGCCGTAGGGGGTAGCCGCCGTCAGGCGTCCGGTCCGTCTCATCCTCCAACGTGGCGATTAGCGCATCAATCGCTGCCGATTCGCGAACTCTGAATCTGCCCAGCCACCAAGCTGCGTAATAGCGAAGTCCTTGGTCTTGGCCTTGTAGATTAGCGATCGCCTGCTCTACAGTTAAGGACTCGCTACCCTCCGGTGACTTTCCCGGTGATAAAGATTCAAAATTCTCAAAACTCGACTCTCGCATGGAGGCTTAGTTAGTTTTCTGATTCGGTAGCGGGTTCAGCGTCAGAGGTTTCAGAGGTTAATGGATGAATGCTGACGATTTTGCCACCCAACCGCGTAATCCGTTGCATCTCTTCATTCATCCGGTTGTAAGGCACGGTGATGAACACACTGGCACTAGAGCGAATTGGATAATCGGTATTATCCGTATCTACGCTTTGACGCAGGCCAACGACTTCATAGCGAAAGCAGCGACTGCTAGAAGGTGAAATACCCGCTCTTCCAGCGACAATTGAACCCAACATAGTTTATATCCTCATCAGAATACAGAACTCAGAATTCACAAGGTTCATGGGTCATTAATTATTAGCCAAAATCCAATAATGAACGGCCCATGATTCATTCAAACTAGATAGGAGTCACGCTGGCGATTTTGCCACCTTGGCGTAGAACTCTCTGCATTTGGGTGGATAGCTCTTCATAAGGAACGATGAAGGCTTGGTTGATCCGGCGCACGTTAGGATATCTGGGCTGATTGAGTCCAGCGACTTCCACGCGGAAGAGTCGGCCGGATTTCCCAAACGTTGCTGCCCCACCAAAACCACTGCTGGGAGTGACGCCTCTCGCGGAAGGAAGGTAGGCAAAGCTACCATTGCTACTAGAGGGATTTATCACGGTGGAAGCACCATTCTGAGCTAACTCACTGGCAAGGCGAGAAGAAGTGCCTTTGAGTTGGGCGCGATCGCTGTTGGCATAGCCGCGATAAAGTTGGAACATACGGCTAAACCCTACGGTTTTTTGCCCGGTTTGGGTCTCGAAACCCCGATAGTAGGGCACGATATTTTCACCGAAGTTGCCCTGATACTCTGGCGAATCAATGTAGGAATCAATGTCGGCATCGTACCCTTTGGTTTCGTACAAGTCCAAGTGATGAATCACCTCAGCCTCGTCATAGGGTGCCCGACCCAACAAATGCTTATAATTGAGTTCAATGACCCGCGTTTGGAAACTGTTATAGAAAAACTTAGATTTGTACAGTTCCGATTTAGCCACCTGACGCACAAAATCTTGCACTGTAATCTTCCGATCGCGCAGGAGAGATTCAGCACTGGTGAGGCGCTCAGATTTCATTAAATAGTCGTTGCCCAATAGCTGACGGTAGACAGCGCTAATGACGGCTTCAACGTCTGATCTACTTGCCGTGGGGCGCAATTCTACTGGAGTTGCATTGCTAAAAGCTGATGTTCCTAGTCTAGATGCTGCTGTCGTAATTGCCATTCAAACTTCTCCTTTGCTAATAGGTAAGCAGATAGGTGTAACTTTACATAACACCCGAATCTTTCCAGCTCTTGTTCTGATTATTTTGAGCTGAAATTTATTTTGAATTTATTCACGCCTACCTGCTTAATAGAAGGGAATAGGTCACAGGTAATAATTCTTTCCCCTTCCCTATTTTCCATTTCCCATTTTCCATTTATGCAGGTGAGATGCTCATCAATTTCCTCCCCTAGCGATTCAATTGCTGCAACTTACTGGACAACTGAGCGTAGGGTACGAGCAATTCCGTGGTATTCTGTCGCGCCACAGATGAGTTTAGGTAATCGGCTTGCATCACCCTAAGCCGATAAATATCCCTCCGACGACCAAACAGAAAATGTTTTTTTCAAGTCTTTTATCAGAATGGTGAGAATAAAACTGCCCGGTAAGATGAACAACTCTGACTCACTTTGTTGGTAGAGCTGCTTACCTTACCGGGCTACACGCGCCTATTAGCTCAGGGCGTTAATTGCATAGTCGATGTAAGAGTTGGCTTCGGTAGCCGCATCACCAGTGATACCGTGATTAGCCTTGATGTACTTCAGGGCTTCAACGTACCAGCTAGGAGATAGTTCAAAGGTGCTGTTGATTTCATCCAAGCCAGCAACCAGGTACTCATCTAGAGGGCCTGTGCCACCAGCAACCAAGCAGTAGGTCACAATCCGCAGGTAGTAGCCGATGTCACGAACACACTTGTCCTTACCACGCTGGTCAGCTGCATAGTTGTTACCTTGCATTTGCGTGGTGTAGGGGAACTTGTTGTACACCGCTTGAGCTGCGGCTTGAGCTAAACGGTCAGCGTTACCGCTCAAGCTTTTTGCTGCTTCTAAGCTAGCTGTAGCCTGGCGGAAGCGACCAAAAGCAACTTGGAGTTCTGTGCTGGAAAGAAAACGGCCTTGAGAATCAGCTGCTGAAACCGCTTCGGTCAGAGGTGTCTTCATCGTTGAGGTATCTCCCTAGTGTTTTACAAAGTTCTGGTTGAAATTTTTTTTGCCCAACTGACAAGTGTTAGCGAATAGCGCTTAGCACTAGATTAGGAAACAGCAGCAGCTGCGCGATCGAAGTAGCTAGCCACTTCAGACATCAGAGCGCTGCAATCACCTTGGGTGATACCTGTACGATCATTGGCAATTGCGATTGCGGCATCCTTCATCTTTTGAACGCCTGCTGCTACAGAAGCGCCAGGAACACCTAGAGCCAAGTAGGTTTCACGCAGACCGTTCAAACAACGGTCATCCAGAACACTGGCATCACCAGCAAACGTTGCGTAGGTGACATAGCGCAGGATGATTTCCATATCGCGCAAGCAAGCGGCCATACGACGGTTGGTGTAAGCATTTCCACCAGGAGCAATCAACTGAGGTTGCTCAGCAAACAGAGAGCGAGCGGCGTTAGCAACAATGCTGGAAGCGTTGCCGGTGATACGGTTGACGGTATCGATCCGCTTGTTGCCTTCTTTGACCATAGAGATCAAAGCATCCAATTGACCAGAGTTTAGGTATTCACCGCGTGTATCAGCTTGTGCAACAACCTTTGTGAAAGCGTCGAACATGAAAGATAACTCCTACTTACTGGGTGGTTAGTTTTGGGTTTTGCTTAAGAACTGGAGGAAGCCAGTTCGGAGCAGTTCGAGCAGCTAGGGATGTCAACTACAGACAGCCGTTAAAATTTTAGTTCAACTTGGTCTCTAATTCCGCATGTTCTGTATACCAGGCAACAAGACGGAGCTTTTGAGAAATCTGAGAAACTTTTAGGCTTTTATGAGAAACCTAAAAACTTGCTGAACTAGTGTTTTACTTAGCTTTTGCCTGTCGTCGATTCCCTCACCGTTTTTTTATACACCGTCTCTGGGTCTTAGATCTATTACAAATTGTTAAGATGCTTAAACCCGATCACCCAGGCAAAATAGAACTTAAACCCTTATACATCAAGGCTTTGCAGGGTTCACATCTGTATTACAAGTTAACAAAATCTTAACAAATTGCATTGTTAGGAGGAATTTAGGGTAAGAGGACGCCAGTCCCCAAAACTTCCGTTTCCCGTGGGCGCGTCCACAGAAAGGCTGACGAAAACAACGGTTTGGCTTCTTCAGGGGAAGTCGCCTGCATAAGGCAGGTGTACAGGACTTACGCAAAGCTTCTATCTGTAGGGTGTGTTAGGTAACCCACCCTGACCGCTATAAATGGTGCAGCTACGTAAGTGCTGTGTTGCTGATGGGATTGAAAAATCAGCGAAATTCGCTGAGTATACTTCGCTTGGTAAATCATCCCGAAAAAGGGCAAGTCGTAGAATGTGTTCTGGAGCTATAAGCGGCTTTGCTCGAATTAGCATTTACCAATACAAATTCAAGGGGTCTTTATAACCTGTACAACTTATGTTGAATCCTTTAAATAGGCGTTATTGCAGTTAATAAGAACGCTAAAAAAACTGATTAATAAATTCAGGCTTATAAATTTTTATTCTACTAAAATCTCCTCTATTTCTTTTTAGATAGCTGATAATTTAGCTATGTTTTACTGGTTAATTCGATCTAATTTCGCTTCTATTAATGCTCTTTTTATTTGTTGGAGATGTTTAATATCTACCTGCTTATAGTGAGTTGTTCAATCCAGATGCTATCGCTATAGCAGTATCTCCGCTTTCCGTTGTGTGGAGTTAAGATGTGATGAACTTCATCATGGAGGAATGGAAGAGTAAGATGTTGTACTCATTTGACCTGAGTGATCAAGATGGCAAAGAAGTTTAAAGCCTGGTTTGTGAGTCTGAGCTTTGGCTGGTTGCTGCTCTTAACAGGATGTCAACGCGACATGATTGTTCGGGAAGATGTCAACAACTTGAATCGAGGCACAGGAGAGCAAATCATCGCCTTGGGAGATAGCATCACGGCGGGTGCAGGAGTCGGAACTCAAGCTGCTTACCCTAATATTCTCAGCTCACTTCTGAGTCTGCCAATTGTGAACCGAGGCAGAGGCGGCGATACAACAGCAACAGCTTTGAGTCGTTTACAGCAAGACGTGATTCAGGCAAACCCTTGGTTAGTCATTGTTGGGTTGGGTGGCAATGATTTTTTGCAAAAAGTTCCGCTAGCCCAAACCGAACAGAACCTTCGACAAATTGTTACTCATCTTCAAGAAAAAGGGGCAATTGTGGTTGTGTTAGCCATGAATGTCAAACCCTTTAATGGCAATTATGGCAAAATGTATCAACGAGTCGCAAACGATACCCAAGCTTATCTGATTCCTGGAGTTTTAGAGGGCTTGAACGACCCCCGCTATCTTTACGATGAGATTCATCCCAACCAAGAAGGACATCGGATTTTGGCAAGCCGCGTTGCTTCTGGATTAAAGCCGCTATTAGATGAAGCCAAAAAGCCACCCAATTTGTCAGGTGCTGCGAGGGAGTGAGCAGTAAAATTCGAGGCGCTGCTCTTGTCGAATGGGGGAAAAGTGGTGCCGATTTAGGACTGAAAGACTTCTTAATTACACAGGAATTGCCGAAATCTACGCCCAAAGAGCCTGTTGAAAGACAGGGAAACCAAGGGGGTTACTCCTTGGGCTTGGGAAGCCCCTAGTGTAGCGTAGCGAAACTAGGGGTAATTCACCTTTCCCAATCTGCCCATCACCCAAATGATTACCCAACCGATGCAAAAAGCGATTGCTCAGGGAACCAGTCGGATGCTGCGCGAACTGAAAACAGAACTAGGTCAATTAGGACAATGATGCAAAGCTTTCGCTTCCGCGAACGGACAATTCAGCTCCTGCGCCCAGAAATGAATGAAAAGCTCCACAAACCAGGTTAATTAATCAAGGCTTCTACATTCTGTCGGAAAGCCATTAACGCTTGTTTCCCCGGATAGTCTTTTATAGACAAAAAGATAGCATCAGATACTTCTTGTGACACAATGGCCTTGATTTCAATATTGGTATTGTAGCCTGCCATATCTCCCAATCGTTGGCCGTGGCTACCCTCACCTTGCACTTGATTAACGGTGTAGCCGCTTACGCTATAGCTTTTCAACAATTGGACAAGAGCATCTTTTAGCACTGTTTCACCAATAACGGTGAGTAGGACGGCGGGTTGAACTGGGGCGGCTTCGGGGGGCATAGGGAACTCCACAGAATAGGTTTGGGGTTATCGAGGTAATTGAGAGGGGTCTGTTGCCAAAATGGTGTTGTCAACGCGTCCTTGAGTTCATCATACCTTTTAGATAAGGTGGCGATCGCTCTTTTCAATCTTCCTGACTGCTGGTTGTCCGGTTGTGCGGTACGAAATACGGTTTGGCGGTTGTTAGGATGTGACTAACTTGATTGAAGGTTCCGCTAGTTAACCACAACTTATATTTACAGTTTTAGCAGGAGTTTACAGGGGTGAATATCAAACTTTTGTTGGCTGCGCTGCTGCTGACTCTCACTCATCCATCCAGCGCAGTCATTGGACAAGGTGCTAAGCAGGAACAGGTTCTAGCTGCTGAGCCGGAGAAGGTTCTAGCTGAAGCAGACTTATTAGCTTCTCTTGCAGGAGACTACACTACCATTAAGCAGCCTGACCGAGCCATTCAGCTTCTAGAAGAAGCTTTGTCTTTCAATCAAACCCTGGCAAACCCCTGCCACAGGCTCCAAATTTTAACCAATGTTGCGGGTAACTTCGCCTTTGTGGGGCAAGAAGCCAAAAGTTCTGCACTTTTTGCTCAAGCTCAAAAAATTCTTGAGACAACTAAATACTGCGAACCAGAACCGTCTGGATCTGCTCGCAACGATCCGCAGACTTGGGTAATTGTAGCGGCGGGAAGCAATGCTGTAGAGGGTCGGCATGACGTAGCCCTTAGAATCGCAGCGAGTTTTGGAGACAAGTATCTTGAACGTATGCTGCTAGGGCTGCTAGATGCATACACTACTGACTCACGACAACCCGATCAATCGGCTGAAATACAGCTAAAGTTAGCTGATTACTACAACAGGACAGGGCAATCTGACAAAGCTGCTCAAGTCTGGCTTTCCCTAGTCAACTACTATAACGAGATAGGTCAGCCTGACCGAGCAGCCGAGCTTCAGAGTTTAGCTTCAAAAGTTGAGCGAACTTTCAAGAGTAGCGCCTCAAGCAACCAATCTCAACAAACTCAAGCACAAACAGAGCTTTTTCAGTGTTTTGCACAAAAAGAAACCAACACCCTTTTGGCAACAAGAACAATTGAAGAAACTCTAGATCGAGAGCAGCTAAGGCAAATTCTCAACATTTGCAAGCAAGTAGAACTAGCTGAACAAGCAGACGTTCCTCCACTGGCTTTTAAGGCTCTTGAACAAATCGTTGTAGGTACACAAAAGATTGCAAATCCTATTTCGCGATCGCTTACATTTACCGCAGTTGCCAATCTGTATGCATCTGTGGAGAAGGATGCAGAAGCAGCCGAGCTTTTGAATAAAGCACTATCGGATTTACGAGCAGGTGCGAAAAATTTACGATCGGATGCTGGTTTTGAGGCGAGTCGTGCGCTTGAAGAAATTATTGCTGGGTACTTAAGAATTGGACAAATCGATCGGGCACTCGAAGTGGCTCAATTGGTTCAAACTGGCAAACTGAATCTTGCTGCCTCCGACTTTTCTCAAGTTCCAGTAGACTCCAACTTTGCCTACCAAAGTTTGATGCCACCTATTGTCGCCTTCTATGCCCAAAATGGGCAGTTTGAACAGGCACTCCAGCTTGCTAATACCCTTGGTAGAGGTCATCGAGACGAGGCACTTCTTCGCATTGCCGAACAATATTCATCAAAAGGACAGTATGCCCAAGCGCTTAAAACGGCTCAGATGATTAAGGGTCTGGAAGTTCAAAATAAAGTTAGTGTCATTTACAGCATCATTGAACGGGCTATTAACGCAGGAAAACTAGACTGGGCGGTGCAAGCAACTCAGACAATGGATTGGACAAAGCAGACAACTCAAGCAACTGGTCAGACAATGGATGGAGCGACGAATGAGACTCGTTTCTATCGCAATAAACTGCTGTTGGCGATTGCTCGTGAGTACGCTGAGTTAAGGCAGTTCGACCGTGCAATTGAATCTGTTAATAGGATGAGTTCGGACGAATTTGGTAAGTATAGGAGGGTTAAGGCGCTGAGTGCGATCGCTCGTGAATACGCTCAAGCTGACCAGACTGAGGAAGCTGTAAAGTTACTAGAGCAAGCGGTAGCAATTGCTCGTTCCATGTCACCGGCAAAAGCTTCTGGTTGATTCGCCGATTGGAGCTGTATTATTTGCGATCGCCTTTGCCAGTGCCTGAAGGGCGCTCGCTCTGTAGCAAGTTCTTCTGTAAGAGCTTCCATCAACCTATCACGGTAGGACGAGGTGCAACAGGCAATCTGTCTGTGTTTCGTCGTGAGGAAACTAGGCGTTCTGGGCGAGAGCGTTCCATCAACCCAGTGACTAGGGGGAAAGCGATCGCTGACAAGTAAGATGAAACGCGAGAAGTGGATTTTTTATTACAGATTCCCCTCGGATGGCAGGTGAGCGGAAAGTACAAGCGACCCACCATTTACGTGAATTACCTGACCAGTAACAAAGCTGCTCACATCCGAGGCAAGATACAGACATGCCTCGGCAATGTCCTCAGTAGTTCCAAGACGGCGTACAGGTATGATGTTCTTGAGCTGTTGATACTTTGCCTCCAAATTCGGATAATCTTCAGCAATACGATGGGTATCAATTGTGCCAGGGCTGACGGTGTTGGCTGTTATTCCATCGGGGCCGAACTCCATAGCAATGGCTTTTGAAAAAGCGTGAATACCACCTTTGCACGTCACGTTATGAGCACGATAAGCAGCGCCGACAAATCCGTCGTAACCGGATATATGAATTATTCGACCCCACTGTTTGGCTTTCATTCCGGGCAAAGTTGCACGGGCAAGGTAGAAGGCAGAGCTTAAGTTTGTATTTATAACTCGCTGCCAATCTTCAATCGAGATATCTAGAAAAGCCTGTCTTGGTCTGATTGCCGCATTAGCCACCAGAATATCAACTGCGCCAAACGTTTCGATAGAAATATCGACCATTTTCTGCACAGCATTTGGGTCACCGATATCAGCGATGACAGCTATTGCCTGACTCCCCAAATCACGGGCTTCCTGGGCAACTTTTTCTATGGCTTCCTGATTCTGATGACCATTGATTACAACATTTGCCCCTGACGACGCGAATAATAACGCGATCGCCCTACCAATATTTTGCCCAGAACCAGTAATCAGGGCGGTTCGACCCTGTAACAGTTTATTGCGATCTTTCATGACTTTGCGCTAATGGGTACAGGAATATTTAATCGTATCACCTGTTCTATGACTCAAAGATACGCCCTAGTCAACTGCCCTACTTTTTACTGCTTTTCCTATTTTTCAATCAATTAAAATTTTACAATAATTATTTCATGGTTTTATTTTTAACTTAAATTTTCAATAAAAATTCATAAAAATAAAAGTAGCATTTTTTAGAATTATATCAAACTTAAGAGAGACAACAAGTTATAAGTTTCAAGTTAAATTTGAAAAACTTTAGGATTGCATTAGAACAAAAACAGACAGTTTTCTATCAATTGATAAATTAAATTAAGTTGATAGGATAGAACTCCTCCTAAAGACACAGCTCAATATGAATAATTGCTCCAAAGAAAATGACTACATCAATGCCAATAAACCAGTTTGCAATTGTTGAGAGTACTCTGCGGGAGGGAGAGCAGTTTTGTGGATCTAACTTTTCATCGGATGATAGAGTCGAGATTGCAGAGGCACTTGATAGTTTTGGTGTTGAATATATCGAAGTTACATCTCCTTGCGCCTCACCCCAATCTTACCGAGATTGTCAGCGTTTAAGTCGATTGGGCTTGCGATCCAAAGTATTGACCCACATTCGCTGCCATCTAGAAGATGCCAAAGTTGCCCTAGATACGAGCGTAAATGGAATCAATATGTTCATCGGCACCTCTAGTCTGTTGCGCCAGTTTGGTCATGGTAAGACCATTAATGAGATTGTCGATCTAGTAACTGAAGTAATTACCTTCATCCACGACCAAAGCCCTCAAACCGAGTTGCGCTTTTCCACCGAAGATTCCTTCCGGAGTTCACTTCAAGATTTGCTACAGGTTTATCTGGCTATCGATCAACTGGGAATAGTAAATCGTTTTGGCGTCGCCGATACTGTAGGCATAGCCACCCCGAATCAAGTTTTTAATATAGTGCAGATACTGCGCCAATGTACGAATAAAGATATCGAATTCCACGGTCATAACGACACTGGCTGTGCGATCGCAAATAGCTACGCCGCCCTTGAAGCGGGTGCAACTCATATCGATACAACGGTGTTGGGAATTGGTGAACGTAATGGCATCACCCCCCTCGCTGGACTCATTGCACGTCTTTATACGGTCGATCCAGAGCAATTGAATCGTCAATACTGCCTATACCAGCTCGGAGAATTACATCAGCTAGTTGCGGATAAAGTTGGAATTACGATTCCCTTTAACCACTACATTATTGGAGAGGCTGCTTTCAGCCACAAGGCTGGTATTCATACCAAAGCAATCCTGAATAATCCAAGCACTTACGAAGTGATTAATCCCAGTGATTTTGGTCTAACGCGCTCGTTTTTAATCAATCATAAGCTTACAGGTAAACATGCGATCGCTAATCGAGCTTCTCAACTGGGGCTAGACTTCGACCAATTCCAAATTCAAACGATTACCCAGAAAATTAAAGCCTTAGCTGACCAACAACACCTCACGTTAGATAAAGTCGATGAAGTTCTTTACTCTACCTTTAAGATGCAACACATTCAAAACCATGCTCAATTAGAGGAAGTGATAGACATTCCAAAAAGCCGATGAACCTAAGAGAATAGGAGTTAACCTCCTGCAATCTCTATTCCGCTTCTGATTGCTCATCAGACTTTTTTACATTTTTAATCAAAAAAGCGACTAACCACGGGGCAATCAACAGAATACTCAACATCCGGGTCAATTGCATTGCCAGTACCAACCCGGTGTCACCGCCTAGCTGCATAACCGTTGCAACCATCGCCTCAATTCCCCCAGGCGTGAACCCTAGGACAGCCGTTATCGTATCAACGTGTGTTACCACATGGAACTCATAGCCAACTGCCAAACAACTCAACATCAGTACAATTACTAAACCGACCTCAATCAACACGGCCTTCAAAAGTTTGTTGGCGATTTGCCAGTCAAACTGTACCCCAATAGAAAGTCCAACTAGGAGCAGTCCTGCACAAAAAAGGGACTGAGGCACCTGTAATTGGTACGGCAGTACCCAAAACGTGACTAGCCCTACGAGAAATGGCCCCAAAAACCCGGATGAAGGCAGACGCAATCGGCGTCCCCCCCAAACCCCCAACCCGCCGCACACAGCCAGCACCAATAAATTCAAAATTATTGGCAGTGATGGCAGGATATTTGTTATCACAACAGTGGCTGCGACTTGAGTGCCTGGGTTGACGGGAAAAAGGAAGCTGGCTGTAGCTGGCAGGAGTAAGACGACTAGCAATACCCGGATATACTGAATTAGAGCAACAGTCAGCGCATCTGCCCCCATTTCTTCACTCATGGCAACGATGCTAGAAGCGGCACCAGGTATGAAACCCAAAAAAGCAGTAGCGCGATCGATGCCAGCCCAACGGCTTAACAGGTAGCCGTTGAACATACTCAGACTACCCGTGGTAAAAACACACAGTAGCAGTGGTATGGCGTAGGTTGTTGCCACGCTTAGTGTCTCTGGGGAAAAGCGGGTGGCAGTGACGATACCGATGATGACTTGTCCAACCATTTTGAACGCCGGAGGTAGGGGTTGACGGCTACCTTGGATAATTGCATGGGCAATTCCCACAAGCATTGGGCCGAGTAGCCAACCTACGGGAACGTGCAGCCAGCTAAAGGATATGCCAGCTACCATCGCGATCGCTAGCAGTGCAATAGTTTTTATAAGTGTGCCAAGCTTGAGAGTCTTTTCTGTCTCAATTGAGTTCTGATCGGTCGTCACTACTATGTTTTCCTCAAAGCCTGGAAGTGGAATATCTTGACATGGTAGTGGATGTCGCAACATCAAGCAGAGTGGACAACCTCTAGTAGGACGAAGACTGGAACCAAACTGGACAGACAAAACATGGATAGTGCCACACGCCTTCAGACGCTTCTGGTTGATTCACCCGTTGGAGTTGTAAGCTGCCGCGCATCTAACTTGCATTAACAGCGTTTCCCTTATTTTTGATTTTTCGCGCCCACTTGATAATCAGGTCTCCCTCATTCAAAAGCTTGTTTAATACCTCTTCTAGTTCGGTTACGGATTGAAATAGTCGATGAGCTATATACTCTTTGCAAGAATGCCACACTAGCTCTATTAGATTGAAGTCAGGGCTGTAAGCGGGTAAAAACTCTAAAATAATGTTAGGGAAGTCTTTCTCGATATCGGCAATGATATCTTTTCGCTTGTGGTAACTGGCATTATCTAAGATAATGACTATCTTGGGTCCCTGGCTTTGAAAGTTTTCGGCTCTATTGCCTTGGGCTAGCCACTCCTTTAAAACAAATTCATTTAATTGTTTTAGCTGCTCATAAAAAGTTTCTGCATTTCCTTTTTTGATGAAGTAACACAATCTTTTTTTGTCAGATAACCGTAAACCTCCCATGACATTCACCCTGCCACGCCGTCTTTGTCCTGTGATTTTCTTGCGCTTTCCTTTTTTCCCCCAAGTCTTGCGCCTGAGGACTCGTAAACTAAATCCACTCTCGTCCCAAAACCATATCTGTAGCTGGGCTGGTTTGATTTTTGCTAAATCTAAGTATTGAGCTAACTTCTGCTTAAATTCACTTCTCTTTAGGGGGTTTTGCTTGTCCTCTAGGCTGTACTTTGCCCAGAGGTAAACGTACTTTTTTTGTTTTAATATCTTCCTCACTTGCGAGCCACTTAATTCAATTCCTGTTTGTACAGCTAGATACGTTGCCAAACGCTCTCCTGTCCAACGCCCAAATTCATATCCCAGTTCACTTGGTTCTTTTTCTATTGTTTCTAA
>JAMPKV010000042.1 GCA_039962225.1 Microcoleus sp. AS-A8 | reverse complement strand
AGCAGAGAACCAGCAACAGGTTCGCGGATACCATCGATGTCCACAGGAGGAGCAGCGATGAAGGCGATGATGAAGCAGGTGGTGGCGGTTAACAGGGTGGGGATCATCAGGACGCCGAACCAGCCCACATAGAGGCGGTTGTTGGTGCTAGTTACCCACTCGCAGAACCTTTCCCAGACGGAAGCGGAACGCTCGCGTTGTAGTGTGGTTGTCATTGTTTTATAAGTGCTGTTGACTTGAAGAGTCGAAATTTGATGATGTATTTACAATAATTGGAATGTTGAACTTTTGTAAAGCTTTGTAACAACAGCTTTCCTGATGGAATTGATAAGGCTGGCTAATAACGGAGTTTGACCGCTTCCCTATAAGGAGACCGGCGCTTTAGATTCCCACAAACAGAAACCCCGCTTTCTGGAATGACAGCGGGGTTTGTTAACAGATGCAATTCCCTGTCAGGCACTACGCTCAAACATGTTTTGTGCCATCTGGCATCGTAGCTTTCTCCAGGCTGGTTCCCATCAGGTTAGCTCCCGTCAGGTCGGCTCCCAACAGATCCGCTTTCTCCAGGTCGGCTCCCATCAGGTTAGCTCCCGACAGGTTAGCTAACCCCAAGTTGGCCTTCTCCAGGTCGGCATTCGTCAGGTTGGTTCCCGTCAGGTTGGCTCCCGTCAGATTGGCTCTCTCCAGGTCAGCTCCCATCAAGTTGGCATTCGTTAGGTCGGCATTCGTCAGGTCGCAATCTTTGCAATAGTTGGAAGAGAGCAACTCAGTCAAAGAAGCTTGATTAAAAGCATAAGCAGGAGCTGTTACCATCCCGCATAAAACCAAAACAACAGCGACGAATAGTACAAAAAAACGTCTCATGCAATGCACTCCTTATCGAATCGTGATCACTTCAAAATTGCCCTATTGGAATTACCTGTGAAGAATTAGTCAATTAGAAGAGTTAACTTCACTATAGGGAGCTGAATTAATAAAAACAAACGGTTTTTTTTGTCCAATTAATAAATAAAATTGATTGAATTAGAGAGCTCTCACAGAAAGGCCGTCGCGTCTGGAGAACGCTCAAGCGAGCTTGAGGAGCCATGGCTATCGGACGGAGTATGCCAGTTTCGCCACAGTCTACTAGAACCGATGTGGATTCCCTCTGAAGAGACTCTCGTCAAGAGTGATGGATTGAACCCGCGCATGACTCTCCTGGCTTGGGTTAGCGCTATAAGTGGTGCAAGATGTCGCGACCTATCTCACTCGTGAGAGGATAGTCCACCACTTTGAAGAGTGAAACAGCTCAAGGACTACCTTCAGGCGAGGGTTTCTACAGTCTGAATATACGCAGTTGAGTTTTGCTTCACACTCATTCAGACGGAGGGAGAAAGTTTAAATGTCTAGAATCAGAGTCGTTCTGGAGAATGTCACTTGCTACGATACTGAGGATGTGACCGGCGCGGACGAGTTCTATCTAGTTGGTGCGATATCCGACGGACAGCAGAGTTCTGGAGTTCTGACCCGACCGATTTCGGTCAATGACAAACAAACCAAGTCATTTGGTATCGGTGGCGGTACTGTGTTCGACGCAGAAGTACCAGAGGACAGGATACTGAAAGTGGCGTTGATGGCTTTCGATGAGGACGCTGGGAAAGACTGGTCGAATCACGGTGACACCATCACAAAAATTGGTCAAGCCGTCTCTTCAGGACTCGCCACAATCCCCAACCCTTACACGGCGGGTGCAGCAGTAATCTTGCCGTTTGCGATTAGCGCTGTCGGCGGGATTATGTCCCTCGATAAAGATGATGAACTCGGTCAGCACCTGCGCGAGTTCCCCGTTTGGTCAGTGCCAAACGGCGACCACTTTCAGATTTGGCCTTTCAAAGGGGGCGGCGGTTGGTACTCTAGTTGGCGGTACGCTGTTCGCTATCGGGTGATCAAAGGTTAACGCTAGCATAGCGCCACTCTCCAAAAACTAGGAAACCGCTTTGGGGCTAGTATCCAAGGCGGAATCGAGGGTAAAATGTGTGACATCCTCCAACATTCAATCAAAGATTGTAGTGGGAGAAAAACAGCGGGTATTAAAGGATTGCTTCCTCTTGGTGAGTAATGATGGTGCAATCCGACAGAGGATAGGCAACACAGGTCAACACAAACCCAGCTTTGATTTGGTCATCGTCTAGGAAGTTCTGATCGGATTGGTCAATCTCACCCGCTGTAATTTTGCCCGTGCAGCTTGAGCAGGAACCTGCGCGACAGGAATAGGGGAGATCAAGCCCTTGCTCTTCAGCCGCGTCGAGAATGTACTCGTCATCGGGAACTTCAATTGTGGTGTCGATGCCTTCCGCTTCGTTGACCAACCTGACCTTGTACGTTGCCATTTAATGTTCCTTAAATTCCTTAATACTCTGTTACAACGTTAATTGAGTATATGTACTTAGTCAACGATAATGGGTTAGTCGCATTCAAGGTGGCTTAAAAACAAGGCAGGGTTTAACATATTCAGACTTATGTCAGAGTACGCTCGACTGAGCGAACAAAGTAGTTGATTCGCTTTGTTGAAGCGTAAGAGAAGGAGTTGGCTCACGATGTTATCGCGAATTTCTCAAATCGTTCCGACCACTCGCTTACAAGTCGCGGATTGCAACAGCGATAAAGAACTCATCGACCTGTGGCTGCATGATAAAACCTCTAATACCGTCGATGCCTACCGCCGAGACGCAGAAGAATTTCGATGGTTTATAGAAGATAAACCCCTTTCTAGGGTTGTCCTCAATGACCTAATGTTCTACTCAGATGCTCTGAAGCAGCAAGGACGTGCACCCGCTACTGTCAACCGCAAGTTGAGCGCCGTCAAATCGCTGCTTAGCTATGGCGTTATGATTGGCTATCTGTCCATCAATGCTGGTGCGCCTTTAAAACTGCCCAAGCTGGACAACAGTCTAGCTGAGCGAATTCTCTCCGAGTCTCAAGTGCTGCGGCTCATTGGTGCCGCCTCACCAGGACGCGATCGCATACTGCTGAGGTTCCTCTACGAATCTGGATGTCGGGTATCAGAACTCGTCGGATTGATCTGGAAGAACCTACAACCCCGTGACGATGCGGGACAGGTACGAATCCTTGGTAAGGGAAATAAGACCCGTGTCGTGCTGCTGACGCCTCAACTGTGGGCTGATTTAATGTTCCTTCGAGCATCAGATTCTCTTGATACTCCCGTGTTTAAGTCCCAGAGATCTGGTAGAAAACTGGTTCGTTCTGAGGTCAATGAATTAGTGACTAGGGTGGCTAAAAAAGCCGAGATTCCAGGGAATGTTAGCCCACAATGGCTCAGACACGCTCACGCCTCCCACAGCCTAGAACGAGGAGCACCCATTCATTTAGTCCAGGCTACTCTCGGACACCGGAATCTACAAACAACTGGACGTTATCTCCACGCTAGACCAACCGATAGCAGTTCTCGGTATCTACCGCGTTGACGCTATAAGTTCTATTCATCCCACAAAAATAACAGCTCTCGCCTCATTCCTGATGAGGGTCGATGTGACTTGTATTACTCGAAAAGACAGAAACGATCACCGGTTCGTTGGCTTTGCGATCGCAACCCGGCCACTGTCTTTTCTCCAATATTAAAAGTATTAACATTCTGCATAGCGCGATGTCAGCCCAAGCTACTCTAAAGCCACTCAACATCGAGCAGACTCTTGAGCAAATTCTTGCTTCTGGGGAAATTACGAAGAGCGAGCATCGTTGGTTAATATTATTGTGTTTTGAAGAGTCCCTGAATCATCAACAAGAGCATTTAGTTAACCAAGTATCCGTTGCCCTACGCAATGGATTGCTTGTCCTTGTTGATGCCAAAAATAGAAACAGCAACTGAAGGGTTGAGCGCGATTGCCCAAACGCACCGCCCAATCACATGCTCCTGTCCCGTCAGGAGCATCCCGCCTTCTTCTTGAGTACAAGCTGAGTCGGGAACATTGTTTTGCCCCTACAGTTTATTTTCCTTCCCATTAACACCGAGAATTGGTATAGCGGCGCATCTCACTGTGCTGTTCTTGTACAATGCTCCTGCTATTGCCTTTTCCCGCGTCGATATGGAAAAAACTAAACCACATGATGACCCCGTAATTTATAGTGCGAGAGGCAAAATCTGTGGTATCTATCGACCCAGTCCCCAAAACTTCCTTCAGGGGACTTTACTAACAGATGATGGTCTGAAAATTCCCGCCCAAATTACCACTGAAGTTGCAACCCAACTCCGAGCCAATCGAGATTTTCTGAAAGTGGCTCAAGTTTGGAAATGCTACCCACGAATTAATCCGCCTTTGGTGCAGCTAGCTAAGTTGAAAAGCGCCGCACAAACCATTCAAGACTTGAAGCGGAAGGGAGTCAATAGGTTCCGTATCGTGGGACAGGTGGCAAGTATTAAAGAGCAAGAAATCACGGTACTGATTAAACGAAATGAAGCCCCACCCAAAGGAGAGGAGTTAACATTTACGCTTACGCTTGTGGGAAGTTTACCAAGTGAGGCGCTTGGGCAGTTTTGGAAATTTAATGTCCTGCGTCATGGGTGGAATTGGACAATTGAATCGGCAACTTTTGTGGCTCTTTCTCCGGAAGAGTTTAAAAAAGAACGCGCTAAAAGGAAGCGTGTTTTGAGTTTTAGGGTTTCGCAGAAAGAGTTTGATGCCTTATTAACCTATGCCCAAAAACGGGGGAAGAATCAAACTCAGATTATTAGAGCGTTGATTCGGAGATTACCAACCTATGAACCCGATCCACCAGAGAATAAATGAAGATAGAGGAAAGAGATTTGCCACGCAAGAACACGCTTGAACGCAATTGCTTCTACCTCGTCAAGAATCCCGTCTTCTTCAAGAAGCTCGTCAAGTGAAGAACCGATATAAGGATTGGTAGTCATTCTCTTTCCTCTCGCGTCTAGCTTCTTTTTACCCTTGATCTTCGGTATTGGGAAGCGCCCAAGGGTCAATGCCGTGCTGCAAGAGCAGGCGCTCAAAGTAGTCCCTTTCTGATCTGATTTGGTCATCCATAGCAAATGCTTCCCCTAACCTACTAAACTCGGTTTCAAGCTGTCGAATTCGTTCAAGCAATCTTTCGTTTCGGTCTTGCTCGGTACGGGTAACACTGAATGCGGTATCAAAACGACGCTCTAAAGATTCAGTGGTCAGAGCTATTACTAAAGCTAGTGCCTGTTTGTTGCCTTGAAAGCACTGATTAACCCAGTAAGCTGTTGCCACCTCTAAAGGTAATGCGTTGAACCTGCTCTGACCTCGCCGGCTAGGTTCCGGCTCAATCTCTATTTGCTCTGGAGTGTAATCCGTATAACCTTCTCCTAGTAAGCGATGCAGAGCTTTTGACTCCAAAAAACGTAATGCGTTAACTGGAGGTTTGTCTACGGCTTGGGCTACCTGAGCTTGGGACATTCGGTAAGACCCGTCAGGCAGCATGAAGCCATCAACCTCCAGCGCTCCAATTCGCACAGAGGCACGGGTGGCTTTGATTGATTCGGTCATGGTGATTGCTATCCCCGTTAGTATCTACACTTCGGAGAAGGGTGAGCAATACCCACCCTTCGGCTAACTCAACCATTAATGTCAGTGGAGTACCAACTCAGGTGAATACTGAGCAATGAACTCACGAATAGCATCGTCACTCATGCCCTTGAAGTAAGGCGGGTTCTCAATACCCTCGTTTCTGACCACTTGCAATGCGATCGCAATTAAGCGAGTACGGTTCGCTACATCCGGTGTGGTTTGTGGGTCAGGCTTAGGTGTCAACAGCATTGCCAGCTTCAGACCGTTTTCCAGTCCGTTCTGCTGACTAGCTAGCTTGTCTAGCAGGGTCGCGATGTTTGGAGATTGGGAGTCGTCCGAGCTAAGATGTTGGAACATAAAATTTATCCATTTCTAAGTTGACGTGTTGGCGGCTTGAGGTTGAATAGGTCAAACCGCCAGGAAAACCGACTTAGACCGAAAAATAGCGCTGTTTGGACTGGTACTCCAAGCGGCGTTTTTTCATGTCTGCTGTCTGGGATGAGTCAAATCTAACAGCATCAGCTTAAGATGACAAGTGTATTTAATGCATGGACACCTGCTTGTGAAGCATTTTGTGTTGAATCGTCTCAAATAACTATAAGGTATATCTTAAAAGAATAACCTTAATAAATACCAGAGCTACGGCAGGTAATGCAGGGGTACATAGAAAATAATGCATGAGGATAAGTATCACAGTTAACGCCGGGTGAAGGAAATTAAGAATACCCGTTAAATGACTATGACAGTTAGTACAAGGGTTGTTGTCCAAGCGCAAAATTTATAGGTAGATCAACCATATGTCAGTCAAGGAAAAAGAAGCTCCAGACGTAAACGAGCGACCACTCCCTAATTCAGTGATGTTCGTTCACAATCTGCTTGATGAGTATGGCTTAGATCCCTACGAGTTTCGGATCTATGCTCATGCTGTTCGCCGAACTGGCGGAAAGCTTGATGGTAAGTACTTTGCTAGCCTTAGCAAGACAGCGGAAATCTGTCAGATGAGTGTTCGCCGCGTCCAGTATTCGTTGAAGTTTCTTTGTGAGGCAGGTTTTCTAACCCAGGAGAAGCGGACAGGGCGCACAGATGAGTATAGAGTCACACCCGTTAGTCAGTGGGAAAAGCCGGAGAAGCTAGAGTCAATTCGAGAGGCGGTTACGGGGGTTAGAAGGAAGAAGACTAAGAGTAAGGGTCAATCAGCTAAATCAAAAAGTTCAGCGACTAAAGAGCCGAGTTCCCAGCAGGATTCGCCAGAAGAGTGAGACTCGTCACTCCCCCCAAAAACCCGATCGCACATTCCCCCCCACTTGATGTAAAATCAACCCAACAAAGAAATAACGCGCCCCGGATAGGTGCTACCAACACCTACTCAGGACGACTACCCCTCCCATGTACAAACCATGAAAGGAGCCTAATTATGGTGTCAAAAAATCACCCAACTACCTATTTCGTAAGCCTTCCAGCCGATTGGATCAAACCCAAAAATCTACCGAATAAAACAAGTCCACCCCGACACAACACGGACTCTTTCCCAGCGAGATTCACCGAGTAAAACAGCTCAATTTATCCATCTCTGCAATAACCCTGCCTCCCAGTAGGAAACTTTGGCATGGGCGCGTGACGTGGATGTGACCCCTCCCCCTCCCTCTCATCCTTAACAAGGGGGGGGAATTGAACTCCTGAAAGTCCCCCTTTTTAAGCCGGAGCCGAAGGTGAGGAGATTTAGGGGGATCGAACACCTTTTGTCCGCCACACCAACTCCCTTAAAAAAGCCAATCAATTAAACCTTTTACCGACTGACAAGAGGACAGACACGCAGATCCCCCCTAGCCCCCCTTAAAAAAGGGGGGGACAAGACCGTAGCCCCCCAATTCATCGGGGGAACAGAACAATCTACCCATCCCCACCTCAAATGAATTCTTTCAACTGGACAAGAAAACACAACAAATTCAGCGTACAAAATCGACTCACCCCCACCGCCAGAGAACTCTGGCAATGGCTCTTGGATGAGATACCCGAAGGCAATCATGAAACCATCGACCTGCGCGACTTCAACAAATGGGTCAAACGCACACGCGGCTTTCCCCACGACCGCAAAACCGTCAAAAGCGCAGCGGCTCAACTGAGGGAAAAAGGCGTGCTCACCAACGCCAAAAGCTACACTCCCTACGTCTGGAAGTGGACGCTAGAACCCATTCGCGTACTCGTCCCCCCCCCTTTTCGTCGTCCGCAGAAAAGAACAATATTGCAGCCACCAATTCCCAATTTA
Organism: Microcoleus sp. AS-A8; assembly: GCA_039962225.1. Classification (NCBI taxonomy): domain Bacteria; kingdom Bacillati; phylum Cyanobacteriota; class Cyanophyceae; order Oscillatoriales; family Microcoleaceae; genus Microcoleus; species Microcoleus sp. AS-A8. Next base: position 30,141 of record JAMPKV010000042.1, on the reverse strand, counting down.
GACCCCTCAAACCCTGAGTCAGTAAAAACCGAGCCTATAACAACAACAACATTTCTAGATTTAGATTTAGAAGACGTTCAAGAAGAGGAATTTTCACAAAAATTAGAAGCTTGTCAAAAAGCCGGCATTTACTACTTACCCAAAGACGCCCAATTCCTGCATAACTTTTCGTTCCAAGAAGTCCTCGAAGCGATCAACTACTTCTTGAATAACCGCGATGGAGTTCGCAAGCCAGAAGGATGGTTTCGAGTCTGCCTGGAAGACAATTGGGTCGAAAAAGAAAAGGAACGACATCAACTCCTGTTTGGATGGTCTACAGGGGGCTTGTTTGAGGCCATACGCTATTGCAGTGAATTATTGGGGCGGAATGACCACCCCAATGCCTGGGCGTGAAATAGGGAATCTTCATTTCGACCAACCACAACAGCACTTTTAACCCAACGGAAATGTTCCATGAGGCTACTAGGACATCGTTTCATTGAAGTTGTCCGGATTGTATCCTAGCCATTTTCCTGCGGTCTGATGAGCGGGTAGTTCCTCAACACCAGAATTCCACTCAGGCGCTGTTCCAGTTTCGTAAGGAATGTGGGTATTCCGCTTGACATGATTTGCCACGACACCCAAAGTGGGTAAGCGATACGTGTTGAGTTGATCCATGACTCGCATCACTAAAGTACGCTTCGTCTTGCCAACGGCAACAACCATCAAAATCCCATCAGTATGAGCCGCCAGGAAATTAGTATCCATAAAGCTGCCAAACTGGGCTGTGTCATAAACAACCAGGTCAAAGGTAGCTTGGAATTCCTCCATGAGATACTGCATCTGAGCCGACCCCAGCAGTTTGGTCGAGTTGGGTTGGAGTTGACCCGTAGTCAGCACAAAGAGATTATCTACAGCCGATTTCTGGATGAATTCGTTAGGCGCGAGTTTTTTGGTCAGGAGGTCGCACAGTCCCTTCTGGTTTGGTATGCCCAAGCGTTCGTGGATCTGAGGTTGACGCAGATTGGCATCCACCAACAGGACTCGCTGCCCCATGCTGGCTGCCGTTTGAGCCAGATTTAAAGCCACTGTAGACTTACCATCTTCAGGCCCTGCTGAGCAAACCGCTAAAGAACGGACAGGGGGATCGGAAAACAGAAAACGGATGCTGGCGTAGAGAGAGTCGAAGGCTTTCTGAAATTCCGGATCGTTCTGATAGCTGCCCCCCGTTCCTTCGGCAGATCCGACGAAGGCAGGCTGTGCTTTTTTAGAACCTTTATAGACCGGAATTATCCCTAACATCGGCAAGGGGATACTATCTTCCAGTTCCTTGTCGTTGTAGAAGATATTGCGGATTCTTTCTATTCCTACAGCCGTTCCCACACCTAAAAGCAGACCGACCAAGACTCCCCCGATCTTAATGGGTTTAGCTTTACTGCTGGATATTGCGTTACCGCTAGGATCGGTCATTAGCTTAGGCTTGGAAACTAGTTCCCATGGGACTTGCTTTTGAGCCGCCTCGACTCGCAGGGTTTCTCGCTGAGTCAAGAGTTGTTCGCGTGTCCGGTTAGCAATCTCCAACTGCCCCTGTATCGCGTTATATTCCCGTGCAATAGAAGGAAATATCTGGGCTTGTCGCTCCATCGCCTTTTTCGTTTGTGTGAGCGCCTGATTGCGAACCTCCAGAAGCTCAATTTGGTTGGTGGATTCAACCAGTTTCTGAATCAGTCCTATCCGAACCGAATTTTGGAAAGCTTCCACTTTCGGATTGCCTGTTGCCTCGCCTGTGTTCTCCCCTACAATCCGATTGGATTCGTTGCCCTGTAAGTTGAGTAGGTTTTGTCGTTTAGCTAGTAGAGATTGGATAACGGGGTTATCATCCTGAAAACGACCTCTTTCTTCGGCAATCTTATTGTCGAGTTCCTGAATCTTTGCTTGCAGGGTTCTATAGTTAGGGTCTTCGCTTAACGCTGAGGCGGCGATCGCTTCCGATGGTGTTAGATCTAATTGTTGCTGTAAGCTAACATAAAGCGTCTTTTGCTCAGCTAAATCTCTTTGGGTTTGTGCTAGTTGATTGTTGATTTCACGAACTTGCGTGAATAATTGATCGCCCTGCGTTTTTGGGTCGGTCAACTTGTTCTGCTGTTGCAGCCGTTGGATTTGCGACTGAAGAGACTCTACCCGCGCATTCAACTCCGGGAGTTGGTCATCAATAAACTTAACCCCTTCACTAATTCGAGTCTTCCGTTCCTGAAGGCTGTACTGTAAATATTTTTTCGCGGCGACATCCAAAACAAACTCAACTTGTTTTTGATCTTCCGCTTCGTAGCTAACTTTGAGAATCTTGGTTGGTTCCGGAGAGGTTTCGCTAGCGAGGCGTTCAACGGCTAATCCTTTTGAGAAGGCAAAATAATTCAGCTTAGGATATCGGCTTTTAACTTGCTCATATATGGCAGATAATATCCTTGGACTTCTTAAAATTTCGAGCTGAGTGGCGTAGTCCAGGTTAGTAATTCCTTGACCCATCCCTTGTCCACCCTCGCGAGTGAGTACAGAGGGTTGAACGAATTTACCCTCATTGGTTACAGGCTCGACTAAAAGCTGAAAATCACCTTTGTAGCTCGTAGGGATGTTTTGATTAGCCCAAACAAAGGCACCACCTCCCACCGCAGCCGTGATGCCAATCACCAGTAGGGCTTTCCGTTGGACAGTCCTCAAGAGTGGACGAAAGTTCATTCCTTTTTGAGGCGGAGTGCTGACCTCCGAATTGTCGAGGGCTGGCAATTCCTGCAACTGTCTGCCTCGCTTGCTAATTGATAAAACTTGAGAGACCGGTTCTGTTTCCATTTTGACCTCTATGATAGTTTGTTGACTTGCACCCCCAGAAAAGCCCTCGCGTTGTAGAAGTCTCTAAAGCTTGATGCTCCTCTGGTAACAAACTTTATGATCTACTTTCTTCCTGCTCCGATTAGTTACGACGAGGGCTTCTCACTTCTCGCGTTCCTTGCGATAGCAAGAAAACTCTATGAGCTGGATTGACGGGATGCCACAAGGCATACAAACTTAAATTCATTCATCCTTTGTCATATCGCATGTTTTTACAAGATCTGCTCTTTTACCCGCCCAATCTATATTACTTATATTCCCCATTCTGACCGCTCAACTGGGATAATAGGAAATTTATTTAAAAATGGAAAAGGTGACATACAAAGAAGTCGCTTTCCACAAGCGTCATTGGTATAACGTGACCAACAAGCTTAACTCCTGCTGCTGCGATAGCGAAGATTTCCTGTCTCGGGCGTATCACAGTACGTCCCTATAAGCTCCTTTCTTCCCCGACGTTCCGGAGCTACGGAGCGATTGTGTGAAGAGAAATCAATAGGCTTGCTCTTTTGTTGGTCGGAGTCTGTACTGATGTGCTATCTTCATCTCAATAGTGTAGCAACATTAGTCGCAACATGGCAAGGCGAGAATATATGCTTCGGGTTCGCCTGAACGATAATGAGAAAGCCAGATTGCAGAAAGAGGCAGACAGGCGAGGTGTCTCTATGTCTGAAGTGATCAAGGACTATATCAAACGTCTTCCGAAAGTTCAGTATGGGTCAGTTGATGGAGAATCATTAGAGCCGCCGCGTGTTCTGGGTTACCCCATCAACTGACATAAAATATCCTGTTGCTAAAATTTCCGGTTTCGTGCCACGAGCGCGTGTTATCTGGTGAAGGAGGACAACACTCTAATAGAACGGGGAGTACTGTGAGAAGCGTCATTTCTCTTCATGAAGAGAAGATTCATGAAGGATAAAATCCTTGTATGACGGAAAAATTGACTAGCAAGAATTGCCTTCTAGTTTTTGTCTTCGGATCACCTTGCTGACAGAAAGCAACCAACGACGCGACAGGAAAGAAAAAGAATCTGTGGCTATCTAGCTACCTCTTCACTTCAGATGGAGCAGTTCTTGGCCGACAAAACAAGAGTTTTATTGAGACCGCATTGGCTCTCGAAGAGTCCCGATACCCATCAAAAAATCGCCCCTGTTGCAGTCGTGAAGAGTGGCGTCAACGGCCTCTTGTCTCGATGCAAAAGCCGAGCGCGTGGCTATGATGGGGATGCAGCTTTTCGCTTTTGCCTACTGAGAGAAAGAGTCGGGCGAGTTCTCCTCTCCCCGTACTGGGATAGAGAAGCAGGGGGTAGTCAATGAGAGAGAGAACACAGCGTTCCTTCCCCTCGGAAGAGAAGGAGTGTTGTACACACATAACGCCCAGGGGAGGGAATGGGGAGGCGACATCTGGGAGAAAGAAGGAGATAGTAGCAGACAGGGTGATTTTTCTCCTATCCACTGCCCACAGTACGGGAAGACACTTCCTCTTCGTGCTCGTCGGGTACTTTCCACGAAGAGTGGCCCCCAACTGGAAGCAGCAGTCTAGGAAGAGTCGTCACGGTCGTTTACAAAAAGTTTTATTTTTTAACGGCTCTACAAAGATTAAACAAAAAATACTCTTTTCGAGCGAGTTCACGATGACAATTGCCTATCTAGTTAATCAGTATCCCAAGGTTAGCCATAGCTTCATCCGACGAGAAATTGCTGGAGTCGAGGCGATGGGTCTTCAAGTTGCACGTTTTTCAATCCGCTCGTGTAGCTCCGAACTCGTTGATGAAGAAGACAAACTAGAGCAAGAATTGACTCAGGTTGTCTTAGAAACTGGCAAATTCGGTCTTCTTTTTGCCCTAATTCGCGTTGCGATAACCAGACCCGCTCGTTTTTGGAGTGCTTTATGGCTAATGCTCCTTGTTGGCTGGCATTCAGAGCGAGGTATTTTGCGTCATTTCGCCTACTTGGCTGAAGCCTGTGTTCTTTTACGTCGGTTTTCGGACTTGGGGATAGCTCACGTTCACGCTCACTTCGGGACAAATTCAACCACTGTCGCGATGTTGTGTCGTGCTCTTGGCGGACCCCCTTACAGTTTCACTGTTCATGGTCCTGAAGAGTTTGATAAAGTTCAAGCGATCGCCTTAACCGAAAAAATCAATCGAGCCGCCTTTGTTGTAGCCGTCAGCTCCTTCGGCAGAAGTCAGCTTTATCGGTGGTGTTCCCAAGATCAGTGGTCAAAAATCCATGTCGTTCATTGTGGCGTGGACGAGCTGTTTTTGAAGCAGCCCCATATCCCTATACCCGATCAACCTCGACTAGTCTGCATTGGTCGTTTGAGCGAACAAAAAGGTCATTTGCTTTTAATTGAAGCCGCGAGTCGGTTAGCCGCCCTTGGCTTGCCGTTTAAGCTGGTATTCGTTGGCGATGGCCCCCTTAGACCCCAGATTGAAGCCTTGATTGCACAATATGGACTTATTGACCACATCGAGATTACGGGGTGGGCAAGTTCTAATGATGTGCAGCAACAGATTTTAGCCTCACGAGCTATGGTACTCCCCAGCTTTGCCGAGGGGCTGCCCGTAGTCATTATGGAAGCACTAGCCCTGTCACGTCCCGTAATCAGCACCTATGTCGCCGGAATACCGGAGTTAGTGGAGCCTGAAACCTGCGGGTGGTTGGTGCCGCCTGGATCAGTTGAAGCCTTAACCGCCGCCATGGGTAAAGCTTTGCAGTTACCCGTAGAAAAGCTGGATCAGATGGGCAGAGCGGGGGCAGAGCGTGTTGCCAAGCAGCATGATGCCTTACTCGAAGCGACGCGACTCGCGGCGCTGTTCCCCTCTAACATTGAGAAGACTCAGGCCAGCGCTGCACCGCCTCCTCTTGTGAAAGCCTTCATCCCTACGGCAAGGATCAACTGATGCTGTTACGTCGCCTGACTCCCCACACCTCCGAATTCTTCTCTGGCTCCAGTAATCATGTCATCACTTAAAAAGCAAGCGTTTCGTGCCACGGCCTGGACAATTGTTGGCTTTGGGACAAGTATGGTTCTGCGATTTGCCAGTAACCTAATCCTGGCTCGCCTGCTCGTTCCAGAGTTCTTTGGCCTGATGGCCTTGGTCAACGTCTTCATCATGGGCTTACATCTGTTCTCAGATGTTGGCCTGGGCCCTTCCATCATCCAGAACAAGCGCGGAGATGACCCAACTTTTATCAACACGGCCTGGACTATACAGGTTATTCGCGGTGTCGCGCTGTGGCTGGGTTCCATTTTGATCGCTTGGCCAATTTCCCTAGTCTACGGACAGAAAGAGCTTCTATTCCTCATCCCAGTAGTGGGTCTGGGCACACTCATTAATAGTTTCAACTCCACTGCTCTGTTCACGCTCAACCGCCAACTTGCCGTCGGTAAGTTGGCAGCCTTTGAGTTAGGGGGGCAGATTATGGCCGTAATAGCCATGATTGGCTGGGCCTGGTTTGATAAAAGCGTCTGGGCGCTTGTGTTCGGAGGTCTTGTGTCCGCCACAGTCCAACTGGTGTGGAGTCATCGGTTATTGCCAGAACAACCTAACCGGTTTGCCTGGGATAAAGAGGCGGCAAAAAGCATCTTTTCCTTTGGTAAGTGGATCTTTTTTTCGACGGTTCTCACCTTTTTGGCATCGCAATCCGACCGCCTCATCCTGGGGAAATTACTCTCACCAGCTATGCTCGGAGTTTATGGGATCGCGTATACCCTGGCTGATATCCCGCGCCAAGTCATTTTAGCCCTCAGCGGTAAGGTGATTTTCCCAGCCTTTTCCAAGATGGCTGACCTTCCTCGCGAAACCTTTCGTACCAAGATTCTCAAGAACCGCAGACTTCTCCTGTTCGCTTTAGCCGCTCTATTGACAATCCTTGTAAGTTTTGGGGATTACGTGATTTTGCTCTTGTATAAAAAGGAATACCATGAAGCCGCCTGGATGCTCCCCATAATCGCTGTGGGCATCTGGCATACCTCGCTGTACAGTACCATGAGCCCTGCTCTTTTGGCTCTTGGGAAACCTATCTATAACACCCTAGGGTATCTGCTCACTTTAATAACAATCAGCACTGCCCTATTGGTTGGTCATCATTTCCTGGGTATGAAAGGGGCTGTAATTGCCGTCGCCGTTGGCGATCTTCCGTTCTATGGGGTAACCATGTATGGGCTTTGGCGTGAAAAATTGGGTTGTTTCAAACAGGATCTTTGGGCAACTGCACTGTTTCTGTGCTTACTCGCGGCTGTACTTTTCGGTCGATTTGTTGTAACAGGAACTCTTCCTATCAGCCCAATTCTTCAGTGATAAAGATAAAAAAGAGAGAGGAATCGGCTAATTACCCGAAGAAGTTTCTTTTCTTTATTCGGTTTCAATAGGGTGTTTCTTATAAAAACAATTTGCGGTTTGAACTCGATAGTTTAACCCGTAACTTAAATTAAATGAAAGACTTAAATATTCCCCCTTATTTCGTGTTATCAACAAAGCTAGTGGGATTAAGCCAGATAGCACCTGTATATAGATGTTTAAAAATGTCTAAAATCTTATGACCGACAAAACTAAAGAGAGGGTTCATTGGCCAGAACTCGATGTTTTACGTGGCTTGGCAGCGCTCCTGATGATTGTGAATCATGCGGGATACAAGATACTTGCCGAAAATCTAACTGATAGCGGTTTGGCGGGAAATTTATTATTTATTAGTAGTTTTGCTCCGGTACTTTTCTTTTTTGTAACGGGTGTTGGGTACGGAGTTCAGTCGAGTCAGAAAAAAAAGGCGAGTCATTGGTCTGCCATCCTGAATAAGGTATTTATACTCGTGCTGGCGGATTTATTAATGCACTGGAGCGAGGGGAGATGGCTGGGACTAGATTTTCTTGGGTTTATCGGTCTTTCGAGTTTAGTGCTGGAGTTTGTTAGGCGAACGAAATCACCACTAACGTTTTGCCTTGTTGGTTTTATTGCGATTTCCCTGATGCGCTATTTGCTGGGGCCTGTTATTCAGAACCTTGGAGACGCGCAGCAAGAGTGGGGACTACTGAATTGGATATTTGGCACTAAAGACACGCCAGGGGTATCTTATCCCCTTTCACCCTGGATGGCTTATCCGTTTGCCGGCTACATTATTGGTGTTGCTGCTATGCGTTACAGGGGCGTCATCGAAACCAAAAGAGTGCGAGTCATTTCGGGTTTATTAATGCTTGCAGGACTTCCCGCGATCGCTGGCTTATTCTTAGCACAACGTGGAGCTTCCTTCTTCCGTTGGGGAACGGTGGGTGTGGGGTTTTACGTCGTGAGTTTTGCTGTGATTTTGGTCGGTCTTGCTGCGTCATTGATAATCTGTGGCAACCCCAAGTTGAAAATTTGCCAAGATGCATTATCGCTGCGGGGTATTGCTTCATTGGCAGTCGTTCCCCTACATTACTTCCTGATCTACTTGACAGTCAAAGCAGGTGCAACGGGGATGGATTTGTTCAGGTATAGCCTGATAGCTATACTTGTCTTGGCTGGGAGCTTTTTCTTAGCACGCTCTGTGGAAAACCTTAGCCAGATCATTCGTCAAGTCAAAACACAGAAAGTTGTCTGGGTTGGACTTGTAGCCATGTTTGTATTGGCAGCTAGTCTAACCTTATTTTATAGCCAACAAAGTGCATCTCTAGCTCTTTTTCCCAGAACTTTGGGTCAACTTGCCCTGTGTCTACTGTTTGTCGTTCGCTGGCCCTTCTAGTCAGGAGTTTACGACTCGTTTACCCGAATGTACCCAATTCATTTTAGTCACTGAAAGTTCTCCATTCTCACTTTATAAACCTTCTCGGAGGAGAATATGAATACAAATTTGATGTTTCGTGTTGACGCCGATAAATTAAAAGAATTGGCGCTTAAATATCGGGAAGATTATGCCAATGCTAAGCCATTTCCGCATATCGTTATCGATAACTTTTTCCCGGAAGAGGTCTTAGAGAACATCCTGTCTGAGTATCCCAAAGCCGGTGATATTGATTGGCAAAAATTTGAAAATAAATCAGAAAAGAAGCTGGCGAACAAACATGAGCGGTACATGGGAGACAATACACGCGCTCTCCTATATCAATTAAACTCTTCAACCTTCATTAGTTTTTTAGAAACTCTGACAGGGATTGATGGCATCATCCCCGATCCCCACTTTGAAGGGGGGGGACTGCATCAGATTGAAAGAGGCGGCTACTTAAAAGTTCATGCTGATTTTAATCGGCACACCAAAATGCGACTCGATCGCCGATTAAATCTTCTCCTGTACCTGAACAAAGATTGGAAAGAGGAATATGGCGGTTATCTAGAACTCTGGGACACGGCGATGACTGGATGCGAGAAAAAGATTCTCCCCATCTTTAACCGATTCGTCCTGTTCACAACCACCGACTTCACCTATCATGGACATCCTGAACCATTGACTTGTCCAGAAGGGTGGACGCGGAAGTCATTGGCGCTTTACTACTACACCAATGGACGCCCTGCTTCTGAGGTAACAGGCAAAGAGCATTCAACCCTATTCCAGGCTCGACCCGGAGAGGACTTAAAGGAAAAAACCTCAGGGATGGACATCAAAAATCTTCTAAAGAAGTGTGTTCCTCCTATCTTGCTTGATGTGCGAGATGCCCTAACTAAGCGGTAAAAAATTGCAAAAATCAGGAATATTCAGACCTGACAAGTCTCTTTAATCGTCTTCCCTACTCGGTTACTGAGACCACATGAATTGCCCTGATAATCGGCTCAGTAAGAAGAGCTTATCTCCGCTTTTAAAAAGTTTCAGATGCCATTTTTACCATCGCTTTAATAAATGAGTAGGGTTATACGGGAAGCAGGTGGACGGCAGTCAACTGAATAAACTGACTTATAACTCAATTGGATTAACCCGTGCATCAAGCGGTACTTCCTAGAGTTTGACCCACCTGATTCTCTTTTTGAATGCTCTGTTCCTGTTCGCATTCTCCCAAAGCCCATGCCCCCTGTTGTCGCCCTTGCTCTATTCGGATTTATTCCACTCGTTCTTTATCTGTTTAACCGATATCCGGCTCAGCGGGCGGTTATCGTAAGCTTCGTTGCCGGGTATCTATTCTTGCCACAACCCGGATTTGTAGGCACATTGGCACTTGTGTCCGGTCTCCCACCCTATGAAAAGATGTCGGCACTGAGCTACATCGTTCTACTGGGAACTGTTCTGTTTGCGTCAAACCGAATCAGTTCGTTTCAACCCGGTTGGATTGACCTGCCGATGCTGATCTGGTGCCTATGCCCAACTGTTTCACAAATATCCAACGGTTTGAGTCCAATCTCGCCAACTACCCTACAAATTATCACTTGGGGAGTGCCTTATTTTCTGGGTCGAATCTATTTCAATGACCTAGCTGGACTGCGCCAATTGGCGATCGGCATCTTCGCTGGTGGAATGGTCTACATTCCGTTGTGCTTGCTGGAAATGCGGATTGCTCCGACACTACACCTGAGGATTTACGGATACCATGCCCGTCCGGACTTTGGTCAAACCATGCGTTACGGGGGATATAGACCGACTGTGTTGTTGGAACACGGACTTTGGGTGGGCATGTGGATGATGGCGGCAACCCTGATTGGGCTTGTGTTGTGGCGAACTGGAGTCATCAAGAAATTCTGGAATTATCCGATGAATTGGCTCGTGCCTGTGTTATTTGTCACATTTATCTTGGTCAAATCCACAGGGGCTTACCTCTATCTGGCGATGGGAATCGGCGTTTGGTTCACAGCCAAGTGGTTACGCACAGCGCTACCCATATTGCTTCTGGTTGTGATTATGTTTGGCTACATCCACATAGCTGCTACGGGCAGTCTTTATAGGAATCCTCAAGTCGCTGCCTTTGCTGCCACGGCAAATTCTGGTGGTGATAACGAGCGCGCTCAATCCTTGGCATTTAGAGTTTATAACGAGGCGATGCTGTCACGGAAAGCACAGCCGAGGATGATGTTGGGATGGGGTGATTCCGGTGGAAACCGCGTGTACGATGAAACGGGCAAGGATATCTCAGTAACCGACAGCTTGTGGATTATTGTCTATGGTCAAAACGGCATAATCGGTCTTTACACTTTTATGACTATGCTGTTACTACCTAGTTTGGTCTTTTGTCTTCGTTATACCCCTGGTACGTGGTCTAACCGTAAAGTTGCACCAGCCGCCAGTCTGGCATTGGTCTTAATTTTTTACACGTTGGACAGTCTTTTGAACGCTATGACTTGCCCAGTCTTCATAGTTGTTAATGGGGGACTGGCAGGACTGATACTCAAACAGCCAGAAACCAATAAAGTAAGAAGCACTCGCGCCTCGCTTCAAAAGCGTTCCTTAGTCCAACAAAGATAAAACAAGCCGAATTCAGCAAAACTTTTGCCAATTTATGGAAAAGAAGTTGCCTTGGAGTTGTAGAAATTTTCCTCCCTAACTTTCGCCAGGTATCGGAGCGTGTAATCTTGCGAATTTCCAGCCTCTTGTTGGCAGGATGGATGTTAATTCTACAAACTGTCCGGATTCTTCAATTGTTCCGAGTGTAAACTCGATTAGGGTAACGACTCAGCCAGTAACTTTATTATTATTTTTTCTTCAAAAATTTATAGTTGTCCAAAACCAAAAACGAAGTTATAGTTGATTTGACAAAAAATAAAAATTATTGTAGAGGATTCATTGATTTCCTTGAAAAAAAATCAACTTCTAGGCTTTGTCACGGGATTTTTAATCTTTGTTTTTCTCATTCCGGGATGTTTTTCTTTAAAAAGTAATCCTTCTCAAATAAACAGTCAGATTGAGACCTCAACTCCTCAGGTCGAAAACCCAGTCACTCTTGCGAAAAGAACTAATTTGCCGAATTCTCTTTCCCCTTTGGGAGTGAATCTAAATAGCATTAACGACTGGTCAACTCAGTTCCCTTTCTTGGATGTCTTTAAATCGGCGCGAAAGTGGATTACTCAAACAGACAGCGAGTGGGATACGAATGAATACAATCTCTTAGATTTAGATAGCAATGGCTGGGTTAAGTCTTTGCCTAGTCCTGGTGGCTCTGCTAAATACACAAGAGTCCGAACGCTATTCAATGTGACGCAGCACGCTCCTGGCGATAAATATGTCGTTCTCTATGACGGGGAAGGCACGATTGAATATCAGTTTAACGTCCAAAAAGATGAAGCGGCATCTAAACCGGGTCGAGAGATTATTAACGTTACTCCCAGCGATAATGGAATCCACTTAATCATTACGTCTACTGACCCCAAAAAGACAGGTAACTATATTCGTAATATCAGGGTTATTCAAGCCGAATACGAAAAATTATATCAGAGTGGAGAACTATTTAATCCCGTTTTCCTCAAAAAAATTAATAAATTTAATACGTTGCGCTTCATGGATTGGATGGCCACTAACTTTTCCGAACAAAAAGACTGGTCATCTCGCCCTAAACCCACAGATTATTCTTGGGCGATTAAGGGATGCCCCTTAGAAGTGATAGTGGCTTTGGCGAATAAAATCAAAGCCAATCCGTGGTTTACCATGCCCCACCAGGCAACTGAGGATTACATCACCAAATTCGGTCAATATGTCAAAGAGAAATTAGACCCGACGCTAACCGCTTACGTCGAATTTTCTAATGAGGTTTGGAATTTTTCCTTTGAACAAACGCAATATGCCCTCCAACAAGGTAAAGCCAGATGGGGACAAGATAAAGGTGATGCTCACATTCAATGGTTGGGAATGCAAGGGGCCAAAACCTGTGATATCTGGAAAAAACAGGTATTTGGGGACAGTCAAAAACATCGTGTGAACTGCGTGCTGGCAACTCAAACGGCTTGGAAAGGGTTAGAAGATCCTCTTCTCGACTGTCCCTTATGGGTAGCTGAAGGAAACGCGCCTTGTTATCAACATGGGATTGATTCCTATGCCATAACGGGTTATTTCCATGCTGGACTCGGATTAAGTGAAAACGCAAATACAGTCCTGTCTTGGCGCAATGAACCCGATAAAGGATTCAGCAAAGCCTTTCAGCAGATTAGGACTGGGAGTGTCTTCAAAACCGATGATTCTGTTGCCAACATTAAAAGTCTCTTTGACTATCATGTCAGCGTTGCCCGAAAGAAGAATTTGAAGTTAGTAACGTATGAAGCAGGCTCCCACATTGTCGGCATAGGAGAAGCCCAAAACAACGACCCATTAACAGAATTCTTGATTGCGATTAACCGTCATCCGGAAATGTCCAAAGTGTATCTCGAATTACTCAACAATTGGAAGCAAGCAGGAGGAACCCTCTTCAACCACTTTGGTGATATAGGCGTACCAAGTAAATATGGCAGTTGGGGAGCGTTGGAATATGTGAGTCAAAACGGTTCACCGAAATACAATGCCTTGATTGAATTCATTGATAAAAATCCTTGCTGGTGGGAAGGCTGTGCCAAAAATTCAGCTCAAAGTCAAAAAGGAGAAAATGCATCCCTAATCTCTCCGAGTCAAATCAACTGATTGGAGGCAAGCTAGCATTTATTGATAGGGTAGTAAGTCAGTGATTGTCGGAAATCTGTACAATCTGCGTGAGGCTTCGGTTTCTCCAACGGAGTACGCTGTTCTCGCAACGCTCTCGCGTACTGAAAACCAAAGCTTAGTTTTGACAGTTGATTATGATCAAATCCTTAGTACTCAACCTTGTTTTTAACAACTTTCGATGTTAGTGATAGAGGCTAGAAATTCTATAAATGAAAGGTCTAAACCAATGTCTAAAACACTGCGAGTCCTATATGCGGCAGGCCCTGGGGATGTGATTGAAACCTATCACCATTGGGTTGCAGAGCGAGACGATCCATCCCAAGTTTCAATTACTTATTCCAGTCAGTTCTATGATGTTTGTCGTGCAATGGATGCACAGGGTTATGTGATTTCCTCAAGTGGGGAAAAGAAGTTCTTGCGTGATGAGCAGTTTACCCTCGAACATCGCCCGATTCCGTTTCGCTTTTCGTCAGGTTTGCTCTATCACTTCGGTCAGTTGTGGTATGGGTTGGGTTTGATTGTCTCCGCTATCCGTTCACGAATCAACGCGGTAGTGGTGGCGGATGGAACCACGCACTGGTTTGTCCTGTCTCTACTTTCTGGGATGGGAGTGCGAGTCATTCCATCCTTACACTGCGTCCTTTGGCGTAAGTACGCCCCCCCAACCCAGGCAGAGAAATGGTTTTTAAAACTTAGCCGTCATTTGTTTATCAATCAATGCACGGCTATCTTAACGGCGTCGGACGAGATTTCTGAGCAATTAGTTGAGCTTACAGGCTCTCAGCATCTGCCCCTCGTGCTATTTCTCCCCACTTACCGTCGAACTGAATTTGCAGAAATTAGCGAACCGGATGAAAATCGTTCGCCGTTTCGGGTGCTGTTTGCAGGGCGAATTGAGTCAAACAAGGGAGTTTTCGATCTGCTAGAAATTGCCAAGCGTTTCGCCCAAGAGGGGAGACAGGATATTTCCTTCGATGTTTGTGGCATCGGTTCGGCATTGGAGGAATTACGGAAAGCCGCAAAGCAAGCTGGTGTCGATTCTCAGTTTGTCTGCCATGGTCACTGTAACAAATCACAAATGCGGGAAATGTTTAACCGGGCGCATGTTGTGATTGTGCCGACAAAAACAGACTTTGTTGAAGGCTTCAATCAGGTTGTGGTAGAGGGTGTTTTATCAGGGCGTCCAGTCGTTACTTCAGCGGTTTGCCCAGCACTATCATACGTGAAGGAAGCCGTTGTGGAAGTTCCTCCGGATGACATCCAGGAATACGGTAACGCCTTGCTCAAGTTGTGTGATGACCGCAGGTTCTACGGCGAAAAGCAACGGAGTTGCCTGACATTACAAGAACAATTTTATGACAGCTCACGAAGCTGGGGTGCTGTGCTCAAGTCCGTTCTTGTAGGAATTTAGAGGAAAAAATCCTCGAATGCAAGAACTCTCAATAACGGTTAGCAGGCGTGAAATTGCGATCGCTGTTCGCCAAACCCCCATTCTTCTTTTAGGAGACTATAACAGTGTCCCATCCGATTACCTTTGTCTGCTGCGTTGAATCCGGATTACTGGAAAATCAGACTGTACGAATGATCGAGAGTCTGCGCCGTTGGGGAGGGCGGTTGCGAGAGTCTCCCATCTTCGCCGTTACACCCCGAATTGGTCCTCCCTTGTCTCGCCAAACACACCGAGCCTTTGAACGGCTTGGTGTAGAGTATCTCCGTTTTCAAGCCGAAAAGAAGCGAAATTTATGAATTTGTGCAAAATTCTCTAAAAATATAAGCCATTAAGGTCTAGGATTATGTCTCTCTTTTTCGGCAACACAACTTCCTTAAAAATGGTAATTTTTTCAACAATTATTTTTTTGAATTTCTGTGAACCATGAAACTCGCTTATCTAATTTTAGCCCATCGTTACCCCGAACAACTCCTCCGTCTAATTGAGTCGCGGAATACCGAAAACACGGTATTTTTTATTCACATCAACAAAATGACGGATCAGAAAACTTACGACCAATTCGTCAAAGCATTCAGTCATCTGCCCAATGTTCGCTTTATCAAGCGAAACGTTATTTACATGTTCGATTTTGGACATACCCAAGCAACTATTCAGGGCATCAAAGAAATCATTGAAAGCCAGATTGATTTTGACTATCTCATCCTTGGTACTGGGCAAGATTACTCGATTAAATCTAAACGCTACATCGAAAATTTTTTCCAAGAGAACCAAGGAAAAATTTTCCTAGATTACATGGACAATACAGTAATCACTGATGGTCTTTGGCCGACCCGGAGTGCGGATAATATCAATTACTGGCATGTTCGCTTATGGAAATTGCGTTTTTTATTTTTTGGTTCACTCAACCTTACTTCTCATAATAGATACTGTAATGCCAACAAAACGTGGTACAAAATCTTAGAGTTCTTCTGGTCAAAAATCATGCCATTGTTTCCCTTTAAGCGCAATTTTCCAGAAGGATTTACGCCCTATAGGGGGTCTGCCTATTGGTGTTTTCCTAAGGACTGTGTAGAATATATTTATGATTTTGTCAAAAACAATCAATCATTTGTTAACTATTTCAGGTATGTCGATGGACCTGATGAAATGTTTTTTCAGACTATCCTGTTAAATTCCCCCTTGAAAGAAAGAATCGTTAATGACAATTTGTTCTTGATAGATTTTGAAAATCCCAACCCAACTCGTCCTCGCGTTTTTGAAACAGGCGATTTTGAGAGATTGGTTAACTCTCCCCAATTATTTGCTCGCAAGTTCGACGCGACCAGGGATGTAGAAATCCTCGACCGGATTGAGCGAGAATTCTTGCAGGAAGCTAAATAATTTAGAGCAGATTGATGCGAGTGAAACCGGGTCAATAATTGTTCTTTACTAAATTAATGTTTCCTGCTGATTGCTCATGAAATTCTCGCCCCTTGTCCTTCCTTCGTGAGAGCGGAACCCAGAAAAACCTTCTCGCCTCATCTGTCATTATTGGATTTATCTCCCATCTTGCCTAAATTTGAAACTTTTAGAGAGAACGACCTATGTCTGACTCCACTCAGCTTGATAGCCCAACCCGTTTACTCGTCGTCATCGTTAACTACCGAACCCCTGGCTTAACAATTGACTGCTTGCACTCCCTAGTCAGTGAGGTGCGATCGCTCCCTCTAACCCGCGTCGTGATTACAGACAACGCATCTGGCGATGACTCTGTTGAAAAAATTCAAACCGCGATCGAAAACGAAGGCTGGGGGGACTGGGCGTCTTTTCAGCCTTTAGAACGGAATGGCGGATTTGCCTACGGCAACAACGCCGCCATTCGTACCGCACTCTCATCACCCAATCCACCTCCCTACATTCTGCTCCTCAACCCCGACACCATTGTTCGCCCCGGTGCTTTACAGGCACTCGTCGATTTCATGGATGAACACCCCAAAGTCGGAATTGCCGGTAGCCGTCTGGAAGACCCGGATGGCACCCCACAACGCTCGGCGTTCCGTTTTCACTCAATATTTAGTGAGCTAGAGTTTGGCTTGCGGCTGGGCGTAGTCTCGAAGATATTGAGCAACTGGATTGTTGCGCCTCCGGTTTCGGACGAAACTTATCAAACCGACTGGGTGGCAGGAGCCAGCATGATCGTCCGCCGCCAAGTGTTTGAAGAAGCTGGCTTGATGGATGAAGACTACTTCATGTACTACGAAGAAATGGACTTTTGCCTGCAAGCGAAAAGAGCCGGATGGAGCTGCTGGTATGTCCCAGAAAGTCACGTTGTTCATCTGGTAGGTCAAGCCTCCGGGGTAACCGATACCAAACGCCCCCCGAAGCGCCTGCCCCAGTATTGGTTTGATTCCAGAGAACGGTACTTTCTCAAAAATTATGGTTGGCTGTACACCGCCGGAGCGGATGCCGCCTTGATTGTCGGTTTTGGGTTGTGGAGGTTGCGCCGGGTGATTCAAAGCAAACCCGACTCCGATCCACCCAATTTCTTAAGTGATCTCCTGCAAAACAGTGTGTTTCTCAAGGGTAGAGAGCAGCCCCCTCAACTTGTCCAAAACACAGCCGGGATAGGCAAGCCTTAAATCCTCCTGAAAGAAAATATACGACGCCGCCGAGGTAAATTATGGTCGCACAACCAGAGATTACATCCAGTGTGAAGGAAGAGGAAACCACAGAGCTTGGTTTGTGGCAACAGCTCAAAGAAGACTGGATTGCTCATGGAAAGGATTGGACTAAGCCGGGATTTCGAGCCGTAGCCGTTTATCGCTTCGGCGTCTGGAGAATGAAAATTAAACCGATATTCATAAGGGCACCCCTTAGCATCCTCTACCGTTCATTATTTCGCAAAATCCGCAACAGCTATGGGATTGAATTGCCTTATAGTGCTCAGCTCGGTCGCCGCGTGGTCATCGAACACCAGAGTTGTATTGTGATTCATGGGGATTGTGTCATCGGCGACGATTGTATTATCCGCCAAGGAGTGACGATGGGAAATCGTTACCTGGATCGTCCGTTCGATGCCCCCAAATTGGGTAAGCGTGTCAACGTGGGGGCTGGAGCCAAACTTTTTGGCAATATCACCATTGGCGATGACGTGAACATCGGAGCCAATGCCGTGGTGCTATCAGACATTCCTCCAGGAAAAACAGCCGTAGGCATCCCCGCGAAAATTCTCAGATCCCAAAAATCCCAAGACCATGATTGAATCGCTTGAATCACCAACAGCTCCTGCGATTTCTGCCACAGAGCCTGATTGGAGCCGCGAAGCCTGTAGCCGCGGGTGGGACCCCAGCCGCCAGCTACTCAAATCAATTCGCGAGTATCAAAAGTGGCAAAAACGCGGTGGAATACTCGGTGGTTTTTTCTGTAGGTGGAACGTTCTCCAACATCGATTCTGGAGCGTTATTGCTGGCTCGGATATTCCCATAAACTGCCAGATTGAAGGAGGACTGCTCCTAACCCATCCCATTGGGGTTGTGATTCACCCCGATGCCACTATTGGTCCCAATTGTTTGATTTTGCAACAAGTAACCGTTGTTGCTGGGGTAAAAATTGGTGGTCATGTCGATATCGGTGCAGGGGCGAAAATTATTCGTCCTGTGACTATCGGTAACCATGCCAAAATTGGGGCGAATGCGGTGGTACTCCATGATGTACCGGAGGGAGCTACAGCGGTTGGGATACCTGCCAAAATTATCAACTGAGGAGTTTTTAAGCGGCTTTGAGCAGTTCTTGCATCGACGCCGCACGTCTAGCTGCCACCTTTTCCCAGGTAAACTCCTGAACCCACTGACGCCCCGACTCCCCAAACTTTTTGCATAAGTCTGGGTTATTGGCGAACTTACGCAAGGCTTCTACCCAGGCGTCCTCCTCATAAGGGGGAAGAACCATGCCATCAATCCCATCTCGGACAACACCACCTGCTCCCATCGGTGACATGAGCATGGGTAAGCCATGTGCCATCGCTTCATAGGTTACAAGCGGACTGCCTTCCTCCAGACTCGGAAAGGCAAACAAGTCGGCTTCGCGATAGGCAGAGGCATAATTGATACTAAATTCACGGCGAATTACATCAGGACGTGCCAGAAGATCACGACACGTTTCGGCGATCGCAGGTTCAATTTGACCAAAAATAATCAGTCGTCCCTTTTTAATATTTGCTCGCTCCCAAGCCCGCAAAAGCAAGTGAACTCCTTTTCGGACACCAACAGTGCCCAAGAAAAGAACTGTAAACTCATCTGTTGGGGGTTTTTCAGCATGAATCGTCGGAAACCGAGTGGGACACCACCCATAACTGGTTGGGATAATTTTCTCGTCTGGAACTCCGGCTTCCTGAAACGATTTGATAACTTCTGGACTGCAACCCCAAATGAAATCAGCTAACTCTAATTCAGCTTGCTCTGCCTGAATTTTTTCTGGAGTAATCCCGTGGTTAGGAGGGATTCCCAACCGAGCGTAAGCCTCATCAAGAATCCGTTTAGAATTCCCAACATAAGTGTTAATACGCTCCAGAAAAATGGGTTTGCCAATCTTTTTTGTTTTCTGAAAGACATCTAATGTAGTACCAGGCCAAATGTGGGCGGCATCAAAATCCTTGAGCTCTCTTAGGAAACGCTTTTCTGCCATCGCTATGGGAGCCTCACAACTTCGATAATAAAACCATTTGAGCAATCGTGGAACGCTTTCAACAAGATTAGAACCACGGCAGTGTGGTTCGCAATTGGGAACAACCATTCGTGCTTGAACATTTGGTCCTTGCCAGTACTTGCACAAGGAAAAAACTGCATGACTGACAGCTCTATTTGTGCAGTAAATTGGGAACAAAGAAAGCAGTTTTAACATAACCAATATTTCCAAATTAACAACAAGCTAAAATTCAGGATTTTGGGAACAGTAAACTCAGCTATTCTCTTACAAATTAGTTTCTACAATACAGACAACTTTACCGAATCTTGTGTTGTCTTCCTTCATCGTTATTATCGGCTACTGAGCTACGAATGTAGGTGTTCTCGCTACCACCAATTCTCCAGAATTTCGGTTCTAGAGCGCTGACATTTTTCACCCTGAATCTTTTCACGTCGCTTACTGGAGGTACTTTACCCCAACTCACTCTATCAAAGAATGCTACGCAATTTGTTTTGGGGTCAGCATTCATCTCATCGCCAAACCAAAGATTTAGCATGAGCCTTCAGCTGACACTTGCCAGCACTTTCTGGGTTGCTAAGATAGAGTTTGATCTCCTCAGTGAGTTTGCATTCCTCTAGGTTAATAACATCTACCCGCCCAATTGTCGAACTATTCGGCAGCAGGCAAGTGCAAATTGATCGAATATAATGACGTGACGCGCTAACCCGAAGCGTTAAAAATTCCGGTTGGCGTACTGGGAAATGAGAGTGCTTAATGAATATTATCCCGACTAAGATTCCAGACGTTCTGATTATCGAACCGCGAGTCTTTGAAGACCAGCGTGGTTTCTTCTTAGAAAGTTACAACTCAAAAGCCTTCTGCGAAAAAACAGGAGTAGACGCTCCGTTTGTCCAAGACAATCATTCCCGTTCCACTCAAAATGTCCTACGTGGCTTACACTACCAAATTCAACAACCCCAAGGGAAATTAGTGCGTGTAGTCGCCGGAGCGATATTTGATGTGGTCGTGGATCTGAGAAAAAGCTCTCCAACCTATGGTCAATGGGTTGGGACGCTAATCAGCGCCGAGAACAAGCAACAGCTATGGGTGCCTGTGGGATTTGCCCACGGCTTTTGTGTTGTTTCGGAATTTGCTGAAGTCTTGTACAAAACAACCGATTACTATGCTCCTCAGTATGAACGATGCGTCATCTGGAATGACCCCGATTTAGCGATCGCGTGGCCCCTTGAAGAAACCCCCATCGTATCCGCTAAAGACCAAGCCGGTAAGTCCTTTAAGGAGGCAGAGATGTTCCCATGAGGCGAATCTTACTCACGGGTTGCACAGGCCAACTCGGTCAAGAACTGCAACGAACCCTAGCTCCCTTGGGGGAGGTAATTGGGGTCGATCGCTCGACGGTGGATTTGTCTCAAGAGACCACCATTCGTCAGCGTCTAGTTGAAATCAAACCTGACGTGATTGTTAATGCCGCCGCCTACACGGCAGTTGACAAAGCAGAGACGGAAACGGAACTGGCTCAAGCCATCAATGCTACGGCACCTACAGTCATGGCTCTTGAAGCTCAGCAGCTAGGAGCTACCCTAATTCACGTTTCGACCGATTATGTCTTCGATGGTGGGAAAAATACACCCTACACCGAGGACGATGTCACCAACCCCCTTGGTGTCTATGGACGAACCAAGCTCGAAGGGGAGGAAGGGATTCGCCAAACCTGCACAAACCACCTGATTCTGAGAACCGCTTGGGTCTATGGCAGCCTTGGCAAGGTTAACTTTGTTAAAACAATGCTGAGGCTTTTCGCAGAACGCGAAGAGGTTCGTGTCGTCGCCGATCAGGTGGGTTCCCCCACTTGGGCGGCTGATCTGGCTCAAGCGATCGCCACACTGGTGTCCCAATCAAGCCAAGATCCAGCACAGCCTAATTTCCCAACGGG
Source organism: Microcoleus sp. AS-A8 (assembly GCA_039962225.1). Classification (NCBI taxonomy): domain Bacteria; kingdom Bacillati; phylum Cyanobacteriota; class Cyanophyceae; order Oscillatoriales; family Microcoleaceae; genus Microcoleus; species Microcoleus sp. AS-A8. The sequence continues at coordinate 8,690 of JAMPKV010000042.1, read as the reverse complement.
GACGTACCACTATACCAATAGTGGTGTTGCCAGTTGGTACGACTTCGCTGTTGCCATCTGTGAGGAAGCCAAACCCCTAGGCTTCCCGTTAAAAGTGCAGCGAATCGTGCCGATCGCAACGGCGGACTATCCCACACCAGCTCAGCGTCCGGCTTATTCGGTGCTGTCTGGGAAAAAGATTTCAGCCGTTTTGGGAAGCCATCCTCCCCATTGGCGACAGGCACTTAGACAAATGCTTCTAGAACTTTATTCCTATCACTCATGAAAGCAATTATTCTTTCGGGCGGTAAAGGCACGCGCTTGCGACCCCTTACCTATACTGGGGCAAAGCAACTGGTTCCTGTTGCAAATAAACCCATTTTGTGGTATGGGATTGAAGCCATTGTTGAAGCCGGAATCACCGATATCGGGATTATCATCAGTCCAGAAACCGGCGGCGAGGTCAAAGCCAAAACCGGCGATGGAGAGCGATTTGGAGCCAAGATTACCTACATTCTTCAAGACCAACCCGCAGGATTGGCTCACGCCGTTAAAATCGCCCAGCCTTTCCTAGGCGATTCCCCCTTTGTCATGTACCTGGGGGATAACCTGGTTCAAAGCGAACTCAGCCTATTCTTGGAGAAGTTTAACACCAAAAGCCTAGATGCCTTAACCCTACTCTGCCCTGTGAGTAATCCCAGTGCTTTTGGTGTGGCGAAGGTGGATGAAGAGGGGCGAGTGTTGCAGCTTATCGAAAAACCTAAAGACCCTCCCTCGAATCTGGCGCTGGTGGGAATTTACATGTTTTCTCCCACAATCCACCACGCGATCGCCAATATTCAACCCTCTCCCAGAGGTGAACTGGAAATTACCGATGCGATTCAATACCTGATTGACGATTCTTCCAAGGTAGAAGCCTATCAACTCAAAGGCTGGTGGCTGGATACCGGGAAGAAAGACGACTTGTTAGAAGCCAACCGGATTATTCTGGATACCTGTCTCAACTCAAACATCCAGGGTGACGTTGACGAGCAAAGTCAGGTGATTGGACGTGTGCAGATAGGCAAAGGATCGACGGTGAAAAATTGTACGATTCGCGGCCCCGTGACGATTGGGAACGACTGCAACCTGGAAAACAGCTTTGTTGGACCCTACAGCAGCATCGCTGACAACGTGACCCTGATTGAGGCTGACCTTGAGCATAGCGTGATTTTGCAGGGAGCCAAGGTGGAGGGCATTCACCAGCGGATTGTGGACAGTGTGCTGGGACAACGGGCGCATTTGAAGATTGCCCCCAGACGCCCTAAAGCTTTGCGGTTCATGATTGGTGACGATAGCCAGATTGAGCTGTCTTAGGGTTTGAATGAGGTTAATTCTCAGAAAGACAACCAAATTTTAGCCGCGCCGACGATTCAGTAATGATGTAGGGGCGAAGCATTCGTGCCAGGATTTATGAATTAATCCCGGATTTATATTCACGAATGCTTCGCCCTGTGAGTCGTAGGAGGGCGAAGCATTCGGATATAAAAATCTTGGTTGAGTCACAAAATTAATCGTCCGAATGCTTCGCCCCTACATCATTATTCAGAATAGGTGGGCATTGCCCACCCTACAATTGCTTACTCTGAAAAAATATACTTTTGCATTATGAATCAATGAGTTTTATCAGCCTAGATACCCATCTAGAGAACCATTGGATTAAGCAAGGCGATCAAGTCCACCTTCAAGAAGATTCTTGATTGCATCTCCAAAATCAGCGCCCTCCTTTGCTTTGGCAAGTTCATCAAAAATGTCTCCATCAGGAGGCTGTTGAGTTAAAACTTCGCGTTGTAAAGTGTAGAAGTGGGTGTACACACCTTCAGTTTCCAGTTCAGCCGTCACTAGGCGGAAACCCTGAGCACCTAGGTAATTTAGAAATTCGTGCATAGTCTTCACTTTGGGCTTAAGGCGCTTACCATTCACATAGAGATTCATGATCTCATTGGTCATTCCTCGTCCAAGAAATTGCACACGAATCTGAAGGACTTGGTAAGCCTTTCTCATTGTTGCAGAGGTAGTAGATATCATTGTGCCAGTCATAGTTAGTACTCCTTTTCCTTCCTGTTAATTATTTGTTTTGTAAAAATAGCTGTCCAGCAGCCACTATCGACAGTCTAAAGATTTTTTTACTTCGTAGTTGATACATGAAGGGAATCCGCTTGATTTGACATCTGAAGTTGTTGAAATATCAATTTGTTCAATAAAATGCCCTCCTACATAGTGACTTCCTTTGCCGTGACTATTGGTGCCACCAACCCGATGACTTCCCTGACGATTTGCTGCTTCAGCAGGAGTTACAAACAAAGAAGAAACGAGTAAAGCCGCCAAACCAATAAGCAGAACCTTTTTCAGAAAATTAGCCATGATGTTTTAGCTGTTTCCATTGGGATTACAGCTTTATTAAAAGCTTTTGGAGCTTGAAAAAACATGTGGATTTCACTGATTTTTTCTCTACCCCAGAAAATAGATTTTGTGATATTTCAGTAAATTTACGGTTTCCCCCCAAAACCCGATCGCACCCCATTCCCCCATTTCCCCCCAACTGCGGTAAAATCAACCCAACAAAGAAATAACGCGCCCCGGATAGGTGTTGAGCGCACCTACTCAGGACGACTACCCCTCCCATGTAACAGTCATGAAAGGAGCCTAATTATGGTGTCAAAAAATCGACACAACCACCATTCCGTAAGCCTTCCAGCCGATTGGATCTTACCGAAAATCCACCTAGAACAACTCCTCCAGGCAACAACCGCCCTCCCCGACACAACACAGATTCAGACGGGCGAGATTCCCTGACCGCAAATCCTTAATTAATCCACCAATGCAATAACCCTGCCTCCCGGTAGGAAGCTTTGGCATGGGGCGCTTTCCCCGAAAAAGACCCCTCCCCGACACTCTTGAAGGGAGTCCGGCTCCCTCTTGTTCCCCCCGAACCCAAGGGGGGTTAGGGGGGTCAATGGGGGGTTAGGTTTTCACGCGCTCTCCTTGCTGACTGACCATAGCCAGGAACAAGATTTTCCACCTATCCCGACCTCAAATGAATTCTTTCAACTGGACAAGAAAACACAACAAATTCAGCGTACAGAACCGACTCACCCCCACCGCCAGAGAACTCTGGCAATGGCTCCTCGATGAAATACCCGAAGGCAACAGCGAAATCATCGACCTGCGCGACTTCAACAAATGGGTTAAAAGAACACGCGGTTTTCCCCACGACCCCAAAACCATCAAACGTGCCGCTTCTCAGCTTAGAGACAAAGGAGTCCTCACCAACGCCAAAGGCTACACCCCATACCTCTGGAAGTGGACACTGCAACCCATTCGCGTACTCGTCCCCCCCCCTTTTCGCCGTCCGCAGAAAAGAGCAATATTTCAGCCACCAATTCCCGATTTAGACCCCTCAAACCCTGAGTCAGTAAAAACCGAGCCTATAACAACAACAACATTTCTAGATTTAGATTTAGAAGACGCCCAAGAAAATGCCCAAGAACAGGAATTTGAACAAAAATTAGAAGCTTGTCAAAAAGCCGGCATTTACTACTTACCCAAAGACGCTAACTTTTTGCGTAACTTTTCCTTTTATGAAGTCCTTCAGGCAATCAGCTACTTTTTGAACCATCGTGAAAGAGTTAACAAACCAGAAGGATGGTTTAGAGTCTGCCTCGAAGACCATTGGGTCGAAAAACAAACCGAACGGCATCAACTTCAGCTTGGGTGGTCTACGGCGGGCTTATTTGAGGCAATACGCTATTGCAACAAAATGATGAAGAATCTTACAGACAATCTAGAAGCTGAAAGCTGTTGAGGCTCACTTTGCGGCGGAGTCTCACGTTAACCGCTCGATTCTTAGTTTTCCTCCGCCCATCGGTGAAAATTCAGTTAAATCGGTAATGCAGTACTTAATGCAGTAATGCAGTAATGCAGTAATGCAGTAATTCATTGGGAGTACGATGCGAGTACTTAAGCCACGCTTATTGGAGGGAAAGCGAGAACAAATACCTTAACTCTTGCTGTTCTGTAAATTACTTGTTACATTTATTTACATAAGGAAAGCGAAGCGCGAGAGATACACGATATGTACACCACTGTTAATCAAGAAGGTATCCTGAACAACTACGCTCCCGAAACCCCGACTTACTACGCCGAGTACCCCTCCCAAGAGCAACAGCGTCGCTATGCTTTTCAAGGAGCGATCGCCACACTCCTCGTGAGCTTCTTGGTTCTAACAACATTGGCTGCCAGCTCTATCGGGTAACGCTTCCACTCTTCAAACAATCTTAGTCGCATCTCACAATTGGTTCTTCGTAATCTCCCTACCCCAGTCTGGTTGCTGGGGTTTTTTTTACGCACACAAGCAATTCAGCCCACTAACTTTTTCCCGTGGGACTATCAGAGAACCTTAATCAGGAACCGAACTAGCCAACAGGACAATAAAGCTACTGTTTCGCCCACCACAAAAGCGATATAGGGGTTGACACCTCTTGTACAGATCAAGATGGCAACCAGAAAACCGACAGTGTAGGGCAGTGTCACTTCAACAAATCTGTTCATCGTTTACCCCCTAAAAGCGGGGAATGCCCTACTGCTTCATGCGTTGTGAAAGCGTCCGAGGCAAGGGTTAGTTATCAGTCAGAAGCTAGTTATACAAGAAAACAAGCCAGAGACATTGTAGAAGACTTCAGGGTGTGAAGTCCTGTAGATTTCCTGCTGAGCCTAGTCGGAATTCTACTTCCTTTTTAGGAAGTCATAGCTTCTGATCTCTGAAATCGCTCGTTGTACCCCAAATAATTCACCTTTGCTCTGTAAGTTATCTGTAGGCTTTTGAACTGATGCCCTCTCCGATGGTAGATGCGAAGAGGGCTTTTTTCGTGATATATAGCTGTTTGCCCTTTCTCCTCATAGGTTTGAGGTTCACGGGTTATGGCGCAAGCTCGCTTGCGTTGGCAGGATGTCACCTTACTAGTCTGTAAGAGATAAACTTTCTATATATGTAGAATCGTCACTCAGTCAGTTGAACGAGTAGGCGGCTTATTTTTGATGAAGTCATCAGCTGTGTGATTGCAATTCGGGGCATCGCCCTTTCAGGCGATAGCACTCTCAGGGTGAGCAGCTCTTCAAAACAGCATTTCGCTGCGCCAGTGGCTCACACCTCACTTCTTTCTTTGTTCTGAAGTTGAGAGTGCTGATCAATTGAGTACGTTTTTGGGGTTGATGATTTTGGCTCTCGTCAGTTCTCAAAAGACTGCTGAGCAAGGGTTTCAGCTAGAGTAACCGGAGAAATCATCCCGATTCCCCCTTCAGGGTGCGGAATGTGTGATAGATGTGCAGTTTTTGAAATTATGGGTGCGCTACGCGAGAGAGACCAGTTACCACGCTTCACAGCTTGGAGCGGTTGAAGATGACCAGTTACCCCCTTAGCAACGTTTTACTACCCGCTGTCATTATTTCGAGTGCTGTTTTTTCGACTTTGACCTTACCCTTTGCCTTTATCAAGAAAGAACCGTTGGTTGTCGAACTGCCGCCTCTGTTTAGTGGCGAAATTCAACCGCTCTTTAATGGCGAACATAAAGATGTGGCCATTCCCTATATTGGATTTTCCATTGTTGTCAGTGTCGGTGCAGGCATGGCTAGTGTTGAGGTCACTCGGAGATGGAACGCTTACCGTGAATCTGCGCTTGCTCAAAAGCAGGAGCAAAATTCACAGCCAATTTGGTCAGGGCAGGGAACACAGCCAGGAGCCATAAACTTGGCAGAATACCGACCCGAAATTTCGGCTCTAGACCTTCCTCTGACGGATGATATTTTTCCAAATCAATCTCCCACCACTCCTGATGGTAGCCCTGAAACTCCAGTCATTTTTGGTGAAAATTCAGACCAAGTGGTTGATGCCACTCAATTTGGTCAGTTTAAACTGAATCTACCTCATCACATCGCCACCTTCTCTACCTTTTCTGAACAACAGAATTTATCTTCCGCACTGGATGAGGATAATTCGGTTGAGAAGAGAGTTTCTCTTAATGGTAAAGAGTCTGTTGTTCGAGATTTGGATTTAGCGGACAGTAAAATTCTCGAATCCCGAACTCTGTATCAACGCTGCCGAATCAAGGTGCCCAATTTAGAAGGACGCTTATTAGCTATTCTTTTTGAGGGTCAGTACTACAGCTTTTTCAGAGCCGAAACAACGGAGGAGAAAGTTTTAGAAATCCTCGCTAAGCTAAGCCATAGAGTTCAAAAAACCGTTATTACTAAAACAGAAAAAGGTTATTTTATCTGGGCTTGGGAGCCTGACGTGAAGTATGAAGTGTGAAGTATGAAGTATGAAAAGTTGGTGACGGCGGTTAGGTTCCTACTTCAGCTTTCATACTTTATATTTCAGCCTTCCGTTGATGAGTAGCCCCTATACATGGAGCAAGCTTTTCTCCCGTCGCGACGCCTCATGGAAGAGAACTCTTGAACTACAGCCTCAAAATTAAATGATATGGATGCTGACGAATTAGTAAAGCGATATACCGCCGGGGAAAGAGATTTTAGTGGAACCGACTTAAGTAAAGCCAACTTGAGTAAGGTAGACCTCCAACGAGTCAGTTTATGGCGAGCCAACTTGAGTAGAACAAACCTGACGAGTACTAAGCTCACAGGGGCAGATCTATTGGGAGCCAACCTGAGTGAGGCTAACTTGAGTCATGCTGTTCTCTGTGGCGCTAACCTGAGTGAGGCTAACTTGAGTCATGCAGTTCTGCAAGGAGCTAATCTTCAAGCCACGCTCTACAATGAAGCCACTGTTTTTCCCCAAGATTTTGATCCCGTTAAGGCAGGAGCCTATTTAATTGCACCTCAGGCCATACTTACGGGAGCAAAGCTCAGTGGGGTAGACCTGAGTGGAGCCAATCTTAGTGGTGTGGACTTGAGTCAGGCAGACTTGTGGAAAACCAATCTTCGAGAGGCCAATTTGAAGGAGGCTTGCTTTAGAAGCGCTTGCTTAATGGGGTCTGACTTAAGCGAAGCAGATTTGAGTGGAGCAGATTTGAGCGGCGCTAACTTATTGGGAGCCAACCTGCGTACCGCTAACCTAAAGGACATCAACCTACAAGAAGCACTTTACGATGAAGCGACTCAGTTCCCCCAGGGTTTTGAACCCGACTCGGCAAGCGCGTACTTGATTGGGCCTGGTGTGTCCCTTCCACAGGCCAATCTCAGTGGAGCAAACCTCAGTGGTATTGATCTCCAGGGCGCAGACTTGTCTGGAGCGAACTTAAGTCAGGGAAACTTGTTTGGAATTGCTCTGGAAAAAGCGAATCTGAGTGGAGTGAAGTTCAGTGGAACTATCCTCTGGGAGGCTGCGCTCAGTGGTGCTGACTTGAGAGAAGCTTTGCTCAATGGAGCCGACCTATGGCAGGCTGAGTTAGAAGGAGCCGACCTCAGTGGAGCTGACTTGAGAAAGGCAAACCTATTTGGGGTAGACCTTGCAAGGGCGAACCTTGATGAGGTTATTCTTACTGATGCTCTCTACAATGAAGCGACTCAATTCCCAACAGACTTTGACCCTAGAGAGCAGGGGGCGTACTTAATTGCCCCAGGTGTGTCACTCCAAGGTGTCAATCTGAAGGGCACTGACCTCCGGGGAGCGGATTTAAGTAGAGCCGATTTGAGGAGGGCAAACCTATTGGGGGTGAACTTTCGATCTGCTTCCCTCCATGAGGTCAATCTTACTGATGCTCTCTACAATGAAGCGACTCAATTCCCTAAGGACTTTGACCCCAGCAAACAGGGAGCTTACTTAATTGCTCCAGGTGTGTTACTTCAAGGCGTAAACCTGAAGGGAGCCGACCTCAGTGGAGCTGATTTGAGGAAGGTTAACTTGTTTGGTGTGGATCTCCGCTTCACCACCCTTGAAGGTGCAAACCTTCAGGGGGCGTTCTATGACGAAGCGACTCAATTTCCTTCAGGGTTTGAACCTACTCAGGCAGGGATGTACTTAATTACTCCTGGTGGATTACTCCAAGAAGCCAATCTGAGTAAGACGAATCTGAGTGGCGCTGACTTAAGTAAGGCCAATCTGAGTCAAGCAGACCTGACGATGGCTGATTTATGGGGAATGAACCTGAGTGAGGCTGACCTCACGGGAGCTAATTTAGCAGGAGCCAATTTATGGGGAGCTAACTTAGCAGGTGCGAATTTAAGTGAGGCGAATTTGAGTGGTGCGAATCTAGAGGAGGCTGACCTGACGGGAGCAACTTTGAAGGGCATAGACTTGAGTACTGTTGATCTAACACAAGCCAGTTTAGGTGGGGCAATCATGCCCGATGGAACCATCTATAACGAAAAAAATCCTTCTTTCAACCAGCTTCCAACTCCAGAGCCCCAGTAACTTTACGTGACGTACCCAGCCCAGAACGGGAGAGGCGGCGTGGGCTTCCTGTTTCATCTGCCGATGTCACGTTGGGAACTCATTGCTGAGTCTGGAACTGAATCCAGTGATTTATTAGCATAAATTTTTAAATTTGTCAAAAAAATCGGCGATACACAAAAGCCTCTTGCTCGATGTGGAGAAAGAGGCTGTTGTGTGATGAATGACCTGGCATCGAGCTATTGTCCCGTGGGGTGACCCCCAAAGTATCTTGGCCGCTGCAACGTTTCACCTCCGAGTTCGGGATGGAGTCGGTGTGGTTCCA
>JAMPKV010000041.1 GCA_039962225.1 Microcoleus sp. AS-A8 | reverse complement strand
CTACGTCAACAGATGGCGAACGCTTGATTAAATTGGAGCGCACACGGCAAGAGCACAATTGCCCTGAAGGGTAGGGATGATGGTTGGCGATCGCGCTTAACTAAGTGCCATTCATCCCATAACCGAGCGGTGCTATTCCCAGCAGTTAAGATTTGCCGACCATCCGGGCTAAATAAAGCGCTTCTGAACTCACTCTTATGTCCCCGCAACACAGCCAGGAGATTACCTTTGCTATCCCACAGGCGGGCGTTTTTATCCTCAAAAGTCAGGATCTGCTGACCATCGGGGCTAAATGAAGCACTTCTGACCGCATCCTCATGCCCCCGCAACACAGCCAGAAGATTACCTTTGCTATCCCACAGGCGGGCGATACCATTGAAACTGGCAGTCAGAATTTGCTGACCATCCGGGCTAAATGAAGCACTTCTGACCGCATCTTCATGCCCCCGCAACACAGCCAAGAGATTACCCGATGTATCCCACAGGCGGGCGGTTTTATCATTACTGGCAGTCAGGATTTGCCGACCATCCGGGCTAAATGAAGCACTTCTGACCGCATCTTCATGCCCCCGCAACACAGCCAGGAGATTACCCGATGTATCCCATAACCGAGCGGTGTTAAGCAAACTGGTAGTCAGGATTTGCTGACCATTGGAGCTAAATACTGCACTGATGAACTCACTCTCATCCCCCTCTAACACAGCCAGGAGATTACCTTGGCTATCCCACAGGCGGGCGGTTTTATCATCGCTGGCAGTCAGGATTTGCCGACCATCCGGGCTAAATAAAGCTCTTCTGACCCAACTGTCATGCCCCCGCAAGACAGCCAGGAGATTACCCGATGTATCCCACAGGCGGGCGGTTTTATCATCGCTGGCAGTCAGGATTTGCCGACCATCCGGACTAAATGAAGCACTGTCAACCGAACCCTCGTGCCCCAGAAATACCGCGAGTTGCCCGCCAAATGCCTGTACGGGTTGCTTCGTTCCTGATGCGGCAGGGTTTTCTGTTGTCGGTGACTGGGACGTTGTGGGAGTGCTGGGTTGGGCGTTGATGGGGGTGCTGGTAGCAGTAGCAAATACCACACCCATCAGAAGTGCAAAACAGCGATGAACTTTTCGGCAGTTATCTGGAAACATAACTGTTTTTTGAGAGCGGTTGGTAGAGGGGATTGCCTGAATTCTTCTCTATATGAATTGCTCAAAGCAAAAAGTCATACCCATTTACCCCATCAGACGCAACGGCATCCCTTGGGTTACCGCTTTCTCAATCTTTCCCTGTGCCACCATCCCATCACGAGAAACCACTTTCACCTGCCCTATCCCCTTCATCGCAGTAAATACCGTTCCCGCCTCCACCTTCCTTAAATCAACTCCCCCTAACCACAACTGGGCAGTATCACCTCTCACTCCCGTCACCACCGCCTGTGCTGGCGACTGAGGAGAATTAATAAAAAATGGCGGTTGCTGCTGATACCCACTCCCCACCTTCACCTCATAACGCGGCAATTGCTTAAAGTCTTTAGGAATTTCTGGGAGAATCTTCTGGAAGACCCGCTCAATGTTGCTATCTTCCTGCCACAGATAATGAGTCAGTAAATAACTAAATATTCCTGCCTGAAACCCATTAACATTCACTTCCCGTGCCACTTGGTTCGGTGCCGTCGCCGCTAACACAACACCTTTGGCAACCCCGGCACGGTAGCCTCTCACAAAATCTTCTGACGATATGTTTAACCGAGATAACCACTGTTCTTGGTATGTTTTTTCCTCAAGAGAAACTAACACTTTCTTGCCACCATCACGAGAACGTACCCGTACTTCTCTAGTCGCCCCGCCAGAAAAACAACTATCTAAAACAGCCGTGACATTTTCAGTTTTCAGGGCAGACATTAGCAAAAATAAGGTATGTCCCATAATGTCTTTCACAGTTCCTCCCACCTCCGGATATCCCTCAGGTAACTTACTATCCACCGGCACAAATGTCCCATTCAGTCCTTCTTTCCCTGGCTCAACCACAATCGGGTTAGGGTCAAAAATGCGCGAACCATGTCCGGAATAGTGATAAACCACCACATCTCCCGGTTGGGCTTGTTTGATTAAATGTTCTTCAAACGCCGTTAAAATACCTTGCCTTGTCGCCTGAGCATCAGGCAAAACCAAAATATCTTTCGGATTAAACCCAAAGCGATGAATCAGCAGATTTCGTTGCAAATCTACATCGTTGAGGCATCCTTCCAGGGGTTGTTCGATGTAATTATTGATACCAACGAGTAACGCCAGTTTGCGGGGGGTACCTTGAGCCAGCACTTGACCATAACGTTGGGCAGATTGGAGAAAAGATAGCTGGTTAAACCCAATCGCTGCCAAGGCTGAACCTGTAAATTGCAGGAAATAACGACGAGTCGTGCGGGTCATAGTAGGCTAATTTAAAGATTTACAGGTAGAGCGGGAAAAGCCGTTAAATGACGATTATTACCAGAGTTTTTAGCTTCATTTATTGGTAGCTTTCCTTACTTAGGGCATATAATACCTATCACCTCTAGCTTCAAAATTATGCAAGAAGTCTAATTTTTTTACATTCGGTATTAATACCTTGCTGAGGCAGCCAAATGTGAGATTTGTGTTTCGATTGTTTCAATCGACTCCTATTTACCTGCCTGCGTTCAATCATCAGCCGTTAAGTTCATTCGGCTTAACACCGGGTACAAGTCTGTTCTTGCCCTCGGTTGAGGTGACTCACCAGTAATAACGGCTCTCTTAGCTGGTGATGACTGTCTCATTCAAGGTCTAAAAAATCGAGAGTCTGGAAGGTGGAGTTTCTCGGCGCGTTTTCTAATCCTTTGATTGTCCTACTTGAAGAGATGTTTATCTGGGACACCCAGCCACTCGTGAGCTGCTGCACTCGCAGCTCGCGAGTGTCAAGTCTCAAACTTAAGTTAAGATTACTTCAAATTTAGTCTCAACTTCTCTTTTGGCTTTTTCTAGCCCGTCGAACTGACGTTCGCTTAAGTTGACGAAGATGGATAATATCCTGCCCCTACAAAGTCCTGCATTGCTGTATTCCCTCTGATTGAGAATCACCTTAAAAGCTAAATCCTAAACTACATCGAAATTTCCTTTTTTGACTTTTGATTTTTAATTTTTGAATTTCTTATGACTCCTTCTACTAAAAATTCATCGATAACAGACCGCTACATTCGCGCTGCAAATGTAGCGGATGTTCAAGCAAAGGGTAGTCTGCTGGTGCATTTAGAGAAGCAAGCGATCGCACTTTTTTATTCAGACAATCAGGTGTATGCGCTCGACAACCGCTGTCCTCACATGGGCTTCCCCCTCCACGGCAGTACTTGCAAAGACGGAATCGTCACCTGCCCTTGGCACTACGCCCGATTTGACCTGAATAGTGGCGGAACCTTTGACTCTTGGGCAGACGATGTACGCTCGTTCCCCGTAGAGATTCGGAATGGGGATGTGTGGGTGAATGTAGCCCCCCAGGTTGACCCCTATGCACACCAACGCCAGCGGTTAGTTGATGGTTTAGAACAGGGAATTTCTCTAGTTATCGCCAAGTCGGTGATTGCCCTACTCGATATGGATGCCGAATCTAGCCAACCCTTTCAGACGGGATTGGAGTTTGGCACTCGTTACAACAAGGAAGGATGGAACACAGGTTTAACCATCCACACCTGCATGATGAATCTGCTGCCTTACTTAGAGCCAGAAGACAGAACCCGCGCCCTCTATCAAGGACTTTCGGCTATTGCGCGTGACAGTTCAGATGCGCCACCTCATTTTGTCGTTCACCCATTGCCGAATTCTGCGGTTGACCTGAATACCCTCAAAGGCTGGTTCCGTCAATTTATCGAACTGCGGGATAGTGAAGCGGCGGAGCGATGTTTGGTGACGGCGGTACGGGTAGGAGCCGAGCGCCAGCAGATTGCTGATATGCTTTTTGTTGCTGCCACAGACCACCACTACATTGATGTCGGTCATACAATCGACTTTATCAACAAGGCATTAGAGGCGCTCGATGCCGTGAATTGGCAAGGGGCGGAACAAGTTTTAGCCAGTTTGGTTTCTGGTTTAGCCAATGCGACTCGCATGGAGGAATCCAACTCTTGGCGCTATCCAGTGGATTTGGTGGCTATTCTACACTCAGCGTTTGAGCAGTTGCCGGAGGCTTTAGAGGTGGGACGAACTCGACGCGGCACTTGGTCAGGTCGAGAGCCATTGCTTCCTATCCTATTAGGTGAGGATGCTCAAGCTATAGCGGATGCGCTGTTGGCTGCACTAAGAGACGGTTGTACAGAAGAGGAGTTAGCGGGTACTGTAACCTATGCCGCTGCCCTGCGGGTTGCTCGTTTCCATACTAATAATGACCATAGTGATTGGAATTCGGCACATCACCCCTTCACGTTTGCTAATGCCGTGCATCAGTGCGTGCGGCGAGTGCCTTCACCTGAATTGCTGCGTGCTGTGTTTGATGGGGCAATGAGTGTGTACCTCAATCGGTTTTTAAATGTGCCACCAGCGAGACTGCCAGAGCCAAAAGACCAAGTTGAGAACCCAGATGAACTGCTCAAGCAACTACCCGAATTGCTCGATCGCCAGCAACAGGTGAACCAGGCAGGTCAGTTAGTGGCTCAATATCTATATAGTGGAGGCAAACCAGAGCGATTGATGGCGATGCTGGGTAAGCTGATGCTGCGGGAGAATCGAGATTTCCATGTGATTCAGGAAGTGGAAGCAGCGTTCCGGCAGTACTCGTTGTTGGGACAAACGGCGGCTGGTGTTCACACACTGGTTGCTGCGGCTCGGTATTTAGCGGCTCATGCTCCTACTATGCGGTCTCAAGAGCAAACGTATCAAATGGCTTATCGGTTACATCGAGGCGATCGTTTGTTTGAGGAGTCTTGACTTTCTCTACCTTGCTGTGTCAACTAAGGCAAGGCGGCAGCCCGAAAGTTGACCCATGCTCGGATTTTGATCAAAGCCAACTGCTCTCTCTCTTCAAGGAGGTTGGACAGATCAAGTGATTCATCAAACAATACATGTCAGCCTATCTACCATTGCCCGTGTGCGTCAAACTTTTGTTGAAAAAGGACTCGATGCTGCCCTCCAGCCAAACCCTCCACTCAACTGCGTTTGAGAAAACTGGATGGGGTAGAGTATCAGCTCGCTTAATTGCCTGCTGTTGTAGCCAACCTCCTACAGGGAGAAAGGAATGGACGTTAAGGTTATTGGCGGATGAAATGAATAGGATATCTAGACCTGTTCAACTGATCGAAGCTGACTTGACAGCCCACTAGCCAGAAACAGACACCAGACGATGGTCGAAGAATTTAGTATTTTTCGGCTATGTCCGCTTCAGTCATTGGCACTGACATACCACTGGGTGGGGGCAACGTCTTCCTTAGGAATGGTTGGATCTAGAATGTGGACAATTAGGGGAAAGTCGTAAGCATCGCGGACAAAACCCAGACAGCGTACTACTGGTTCCATAATTGGTGTAGCCAGCACCGCTACCTTAATAAGCGGCTTCTCCCGTTTTGGGATAAGGGCCTCGCAGTGAGCTATGTTAGTCACAGCAATGAGTGTATTGTGCAGCGAATCTCCAGCATCGGCGGCTAGCAGGTCGCAAACCAGCCACTGGCGATCGCCCCTCTGCTGAGAGGCAACCAGACCGACCATATCCCCTTCCCGCTCAACTGCTGTCACGGTATAGTCGCCTCTGCCAATCTTCCAGCGCAAAGCCCGAGAGTTGCGAACAACCTGGCAACCATGCAAGCGCGATGCCTTGTGCCAAAGATCGTCCACTTGCTCATCCCACGCTTTTAGAGGTCTCATTGTATAGCCATCATCCAGTAGCAAAGGCGCGGCGAGTGGCAGTGGCAGACTCCACAGGGGAAATGAGCCGCCGATCAAAAAAGGGAACATGCGGAAGAAGCGCAGCCAACGCGGATCGGGAACCATATATATTAAGCCGCCCCCGCGTGCTTGCAGCACCTTAACGCCGTGCCAATACATCTCTATAATCGGGTGAGCGCCACTGAGAAAACCACGTGCCACCTTGGTTATGATCGGGGCAAATGGTCGAAAAGCCAGCACATCCCGTCCGTTTACGCATACTAGGCAAGGAATAAAAATAAACTGTCCGAGGATCTGCCCGGTATCGGCGTTGGTGGCAAGAGTGATGGACGCTTCACCGTATGGAGTGTCTATGAACTGCTGACGCCAATTTTCCAGAGTCATCTTTCCCCACTTCGTTTCTTCCTCCCAGAATCGCACCAAGGTAAGTAAATCTTCCTCCTGATAGAGGCGGTAAGTCAGCTGTCCAGCCATCGAATGTCTCTCCATCAATCTGAGATGATTAATAATGCCCAACTGCACCAACTGAAAGCCAAAGCAATCAGTCAATCAGTACTGATAAGTTATGAAGTCGTTTTTCCTACCTGTGTTTTAAACTGGGTACGGTATAGTGAAGCAAACGTACCCTGCTGGCGCATCAGCTCTGCAAAGGTTCCTTGCTCGACAATTTCCCCGGCACGCAGCACTACAATCAGGTCAGCTTGGCGCACGGTGGAGAGACGGTGAGCAATGATAAACGTAGTTTTTCCAGCCATTAGTCTCTCTAGCCCCTCCATCAGGAGTGCCTCAGTCTCGGTGTCCATTGCAGAAGTAGGCTCATCCAAAATTAAAATCGAGGCATCGCGTAAAATGGCACGGGCGATGGTGAGGCGCTGTTTCTGCCCTTCTGAGAGAGTGGCTCCCTGTTCCCCGACTACCGTGTCGTATCCCTGCGGCAGCTGGGCGATATAGTCGTGGATGCAAGCCAATTGAGCAGCACATATAATCTCTTCTAGCGTCGCTTCAGGGCGACCATAAGCGATGTTCTCACGCATACTTATGGGAAAGACAAGAGGAGGCTGAAGCACCATCGCGATTTGGCTACGCAGGGATTTAAGTTGAAACTCCCGGATATCAACACCATCAATGGTTACCCGACCCGACTGAGGCTCGTAAAAGCGCGGCAAAAGGCTGACTAAAGTAGATTTACCCGCTCCCGTAGAGCCAACAATCGCTACTTTCTTCCCAGCTGGGACACCTAGGTTAATCTGCGTTAAGACTGGTTGGCTAGGGAGATACTGGAAAGAAACTGCTGTCCAGCTGACATCCCCTTTGGCTCCATTTGGGGGAAAAACCCTCAACCCTTCCTTGATCTCGTGTTCCATCTCTAGGATCTCAAACACTCTGCCGACCCCCACCTTCGCCCCCTGAATCAGTCCCCAAGTTTCGCTAATTTTATTGAGCGACAGGAACAAAAAAGCGAGATAGGAGATAAAGACAATAAGCTCACCCACTGTCAGGCTGCCTTCGAGAACGTGGCTAGCTCCTACCCACATTACCAACGCCCCCCATAAGCCAATCACCACACTACTCACGCCACCGTAAAAGGTCTGGAGAACATAGAACCGCAAATTAGCAGCTAAACTTCCCTGACTAGCAGCCATAAATTTCCTGTACTCTTCCTCCTCTTTAGTAAAGGCTTGGATGACACGCATCGCAGACATGGCTCTCTGCACTAGCGAGTAGACTGCACTCTCCTGTCGGCGGGCATCGGTAGCAGCAGAGGTAATCCGGACATTTAGGGGCGAGAGCAAGATCAATAAAGCCGGACAAACACTTAAAGCCAGGAGGGTAAGGACTGCATCAAGCCGTAGCAGGATGATGAACATTCCCACCACAAGCACTAGCGCCGAGACAATGGGCAGAAAACCACTGGTACTGAGGGTCTGGATAGCATAAGTGTCGGCAGTAATGCGGTAGAGGAGATCCCCAGTTGGCCAGCGACCATGAAAGACAAGGGAGAGGCGCTGTAGGTGGCTGTAGAGATCTCCTCGCAGATCGTTAACTATCTTCTGACCAACCAGGACAGTGGTGTAGCTGTTGAGGAGAGTGAAGCTGGCAGAAAGCAGATAAGTCAACACTATCCCTACACAGGAACACAGGAGGAGAGCTTTTGGTGACATCGAAGCTACAAATTGCCAAGGTAGCGGATTGTTGCTCAGGACGTTGTCGATGATGACCTTAAAAGGCCAGGGTTTCATCAGTTCACAGCCACTGATGAGAAAAACTTGTGTCAGTGCCCAGAGAAATTGCCAACGATAAGGCCAAAGGTAGGCTAGAACCTTGCGTCTAGAAACGACCATGATGGTTTAGGATGCAACCCTCTCACTCATTGAGGGAGCTGGTACTAGCTCTATTTTCTTAGCCACGATCTCTAGTACGTGATACATAGTACGCCCCAAACAGAACTTCTGATAAAAAATAACAGCTGCACTAACTGCACCAAGTATCCCTGTGGCTACGGCTACTTTGGTTAGACCTAGAAGCAGGGACATAATCGTAACCAAAACCCAAAACCATAAGATTGTTGTACCCATCCGCGACATCCTTAGCGTACACCCCACTCTCAAGAGTCTCTTATTCCCTCCGTGGTTTTCGGTGCAAACTTTTATCCTGGCTCTGGGAAAGAATCCTTGATGAACCTTCAGATCCCAGTTACTCCATCCTTGATCGACGGTAATAAAATACTTGCGGGGCAGGAGGAAGTCCATCACTTCCTGAAGCAGGCTCTCTTTCTCCAAACCTACCTCCGTCCAATAGGATAAGAAAAGCGATCGCTCCTTCCAAGAAATCTTAGGTTTTTGCACAAGCTCGTCAAATTTTATCGGCTCCACCTTGGTCAGTCCCTGCCTCCGCCACAAGTAGCGCTCCCAGCTGCGTACAAGAGGACCTAAGTAAATGAGCAAGGCAACTAGAATACGACCCCGCAGCCCCTGAAAACGACTATCTATGGGTGCCCGTAGTGCGCCGGATATACAGTAGCTCCAGGATAAGAGAAACGGTGCTATACCTAACCACGGATTACCACCCGACAACACTAAATAAATTAACAAGAGGGCAGCCCCTACATTCCACTCTAGTGTTAGGGGAAGGTAAGAGAGGAGGGAGGAGGGAGGCTCATACAAGGTTTGAAACAACCCGCGACCAAAACCTCCAGAGTAAATCACTGGTTGGCGGGAGAGGAAGCTAGAGGAAAGGTCGCCATAAATCCTGCCTAGCCACTGGGATTGCCCTAGCAGGTTAAAGCGGTAGGGGTGTTTGAAATATACGAGAGCTTCTGCTTTACCATAGCCACGCTGCTGCTTAAGGTAGTCTTTAACTGTGTTACGCCGAAAGTGCCACACTACTGCTGCGGGACTAAAGCCAATGGTATAACCCTTGTCTTGCAACCGCCAGCAGACATCAACATCGTCACCAGCTGCATGAAAGATTGGGTCAAAGCCCCCTATTTCCTCTAATACCTCACGGCGAAAAGCCATGTTACAACCTGGGATGTGTTCAGCGACTTCATCACTCAAAAGGACGTGAGTTGGCCCACCTGGAGACACCGCAACACAGGAAGGGACAAGAGAGTCCTCTGGCGGAGGGAAGTTGGGTCCACCCACTGCCGAAAGTCCTGAAGACAGAAACTTGGCAACCATATAAATAAGCCAGTCTGGATCAGCGACACAGTCTGAGTCGGTATAGGCAATAATTTCACCCGTTGCCGCAGCAAGACCAACGTTGCGTGCCACGCTGAGTCCTTTATTTTCCTGGCTGATTAGTTTGATATAGTCATAGGATTTAGCAATTTCCAGAGTCTTATCAGTGGAACCATCATTGACTACAATGACTTCGTAGTTCGGATAGTTGAGTTCTTGAAGGGAAGCTAGGCAACTGTCCATAGTGTGATCGGCATTATAGGCGCATATAACCACCGAGACTTTGGGATACTCAGGTAATGCTGGCGGTAGAGGTGTCGTGTAATAGTGCTCAACTGTATGAAACGCAGGCTTCTTGTTCCGTTCGGTATCCACCAGACCAAAAGCCCAGTCCTGGATAGCAAACCCGCCAGTAAACCACTCGTCCGTCCAGGCAAAGACGATCGTCCCCGCTGCTCCCATATCAAAACTTGTTGACAATTTTTGAGCGAGAATTTCGGATTGGGATTGGGTTCCCTCACGGATTGAGTCAGCCCCAAACTCACTGAGAACCAGAGGTTTATTCTCAGCTAGGTTATGAAGTCGGGAGAGGTAGTGGCGGAAATCCTTTTCTCGATGCAAGTAAACGTTAAAGGATAAGAAATCAGTAAAGTCAATATCGAGGTACTCCGTGCAGGGGTAATTGGCATAACTAACAAGCGCCTCTGGATCGCCGTCTTTTACCAGTGCCATTAACTCTTTGAGAAAAGCACGAACTTGCTTGGGACCATGCCACCGCACAATATCCGAAGGAATTTCGTTACCGACCAAATAGCCAAAGACACCCGGATGCTCTCGACAGGCTTTAACCCCATTGGCAATTGCCTGACGAATCTCTGCTCTAGTAGAAGAGGAGTCAAGGAAGGCAATATGCTCAGCCCAGGGTATGCCAATGAGCATTCTGAGACCGAAGGTTGCCGCTAGATCCAACAGCCAATCGGGTGGAACAGTATAGGTACGTAGACAGTTGGCCCCTAATTCTGCCATCAGCGCAAAGTCTTTCTCTACCATTGATTTTTCTGGAAAAGGTGCACCATGAGTACCGGACGAGAAGGTACCGTAAGTCACCCCCTTGAGGAAGAATTTTTCCTCTCCCAAAAAGAAAAATTTTCCCTTCACGGTAACTTTCCCGCGACTGGGCACAGCCGTGGGGCAGAAATCCGAATCTGGCAAAGAGATAGTTTTCACGCTTTTGATGTTTAATTTTTTTTAGAGCGCCTGTGCTTTATCTTTCTCAAGATAGATGACTATATTAAAGTTTTGTAGTATAGTAGGTCACAGAATTTTAATAAAATCAACAATATATTTATCCAAAAAGGGGTAAATATAAGGTCAACAGACAAACCTGTCAAATTGCAACTGTCAAGTTAACGGAGCTGTTGCCATAACTTGTGATACCAAATCTGTTTCCATGTCCCCCTTATCACATGGACAATCAAAGCCCCAGGAAGCAGTTAATTTGGGAGAGAGAAACGAAGCGAGGGGGCGTACATGGGGGATGTGGTATTAGGGTTTGATATTAGTTTTCTATATGACAAACGCGGCTATCCAAGAAACTTGGGTCTGGCAAACAACGAGTTCGTTTAAATAGCATCACTGTCAAACGAACATGGTTTTATTTTGTTACAACAGAGCCGCATATATAACATGGGCAGCTTCCGATGTTTGGCAAAATCAAAAAGCCTAATTTCTGGCTTATAGGATTGGTAGCAGCTGGGTTGTTGGGAACTGCTACTACGGCTTACCTAGTATTCAGAAGTACTGCTCCTAAATCGGATATCACCAACCTGATAGTAGAGGTGACATCTAAAGACATAGCGGTTCAGATTAAAGCGAATGGCGTTGTCCAGGCGGTGCAAAATATCAATCTTAGTCCCAAAGAGGCAGGTCGGATCGCAAAATTGTATGTGGACGAAGGTGATCGGGTAGAGCAGAATCAATTGGTAGCCCGCATGGAGGACGAACAATTTCAAGCCCAGGTGAATCAATACAAGGCAGCACTGGCTAAGTCCCAGGCTGACCTTGCCCAAAAGCGGGCTGGCGCACGACCTGAGGAAATTGCCGAAGCGAAAGCTAAATTAGCTGCCGCTGAGGCCAACGTTGCCGAGATCCAGGAAAAGTTAAATCGTGCTGCGGAAGTACTTAAGCGCAACCAATTTCTGGCACAAGAGGGAGCAATTTCTCAAAACGCACTAGGAGACTATTTAAGTCAAGAACGCTCTGCAAGAGCTAATCTTGACGCAGCAGTAGCTCGCATGAAAGAACAAAGGGAGACCTTAGAAAAGATCCGCAATGGTACACGAAAAGAAGAAATCGCTCAAGCGGAAGCTAATGTTGCCCAAGCCACAGCGCTATTGCAGTACTACGAAAGCCAGTTAAAAAATACCTCAATCCGCGCTCCCTTCGCTGGCACCATTACACGACGATTTGCCCAAGAAGGAGACTTTGTGACGCCAACAACTTCCGCCTCTTCCAGCGATGGTGCGACTTCTGCCTCGATTGTTGAACTTTCCAGGGGTTTGGAAGTAGAGGCAAAAGTGCCAGAAGCCAGCATTGCACGAATTAAACAGGGTCAGAGTGTTGAGATTCGCGCCGATGCCTATTCTGACAACATCTTTAAGGGTCGCGTCCGGTTAATTGCACCCAGAGCTGTACAGGAAAATAATGTCACATCCTTTCGAGTCAAAGTAGCCTTACAAACGGGTCAAGACAAGCTCAAGGCGGCCATGAATGTGAAATTGGCATTCATCGGCGACTCTATCTCCAATGCTTTGGTCGTTCCCCTAGCAGCGATTGTGACTAAAAAAGACGGTCAAACCGGTGTCTTAGTGCCTGATAAAAATAACCAGGCCCAATTCCGCCCTGTCACCGTTGGCCCAACAAGCGGCGATCAAATTCAGATTCTCCAGGGGGTTTCTAAGGGTGAACGCATCCTGCTGAGTCCTCCCGAAGGTCAAGTCATCCCAGGCGTGGATACAGTAGGCTTCTAAGTCGATTGACCTGGCTGGAGAAAGGCGATCGCATTCATTGATGACAAAAAATAAGTAGATCCTGACAAAGGCAAGACGATAGAGATGCACATTACAGAAAGCGTCAAGATGGCAGTCATGACCCTAACTGCCAACAAGCTACGTAGCAGCCTCACCATGTTGGGTATGATTATCGGCAACGCCTCTGTAATCGCGATGATTGGGATTGGGCAAGGAGCGCAGAACTATACGCTAGAGAAGCTGGAGTCTTTTGGGCAAAATCGCCTGGTTGTGTTTGTAAGTAGTGAGGAAATTGAGGGCTTCATTGCTGAAAATCCGACGCTAGTGCTCTCGGATGCTGAAGCGATCGCCACCCAAGCACCGTCAGTAAAGGCAGTGGCTCCCCTGATTGGTTCTAGACTATTGATCTCCTACCGCAGCAGAAGGACGCAGACCAGCGTCACGGGGACAACACCAGGGTCTCTCTATGTACGGAATGCACAAGTTGCCAGGGGACGTTTTTTTGACCAATTTGAACAGCAGCAGAATGCCCAGGTTGTTGCTCTCGGTTCAGACGTTGCAAGCAAGCTGTTTGGCAGTGATAACCCTATCGGCAAAGAGGTGCAGATCAACAATCTTACCTTTGAAGTGATTGGGGTGATGCAAGCCAAAGGTGCCTTTCTAGGGCCAAGTCAAGATGATATTGCTTACGTGCCAATTACAACAATGGCTGAAAAGCTAGCTGGACGCAAATCTCCTTACGGCATTCCCGTCGATTACATTGAGGTCTCGGCACAGGATAAAGAGAGCATTCGAGCAGCCGCATTTCAGATCATTAACTTACTGACACAACGGCATGGCAAGAAAGATTTTAGTGTCGTAGCCAATCAGTCTTTCCAGAATCTCGTCAGCCAAATCACAGGTACTCTAAGTCTGACGTTGGCAGCGATCGCAAGTATTTCCCTGTTAGTAGGGGGCGTTGGCATCATGAACATCATGCTCGTCTCAGTAACTGAGCGTACCCAGGAGATTGGGCTGCGGAAGGCTCTTGGTGCAACCCAACAAGCGATTCTTTCTCAGTTTCTGATCGAGGCGGTGATTCTGTCGGTAGCTGGAGGATTGCTCGGCACCGGCATCGGCATCGGCAGTGGTATGCTCGTGGCTGTGCTAACTCCGGTAAAACCCAGTGTTCCACTTGAAGCGATCGCTCTGGCTGTGGCTGTTTCTGGCAGTATAGGTCTAATTTTTGGTGTGATTCCAGCGCGACAAGCAGCTAGGCTGGACCCAATTGTGGCTTTGAGAAGTTCCTAGTGGGCTGTCTATCTAGCTTTGAGTAGTTGACTTTCTCGAATATATGGTAACGATGAAGGCTATTTTAACTTGTCATTTCTGCCTTGACGGCCCACTGGAAACATAGACAATCAAGAAATCCAGACAAACGAAGCAATTAGGAAAAAGCCCTTCGTTCAATACCTGTACCAGATTATAAAAACACTTAAAAACCCTGCTATTGAAAAGCAGGTTTTTTTTATTTAGCTAACATCCTATCCACAGAGCTAATTGCTCGTAAAAAAGCTATAGAAGCATTAAAATCCGCCTTATATCCTAGCTAGGTAGGGTCAATTTCATTAAGATTAAAAGAGCGAGAAAATTCCTCAGCAAACTTCTCATTAAGCTTCAAGGCTGGCTCCAAACTTTTCAACATTTTTTGCTCATTGTAGATTTTTCTCTGTGTTTCTTGAGAATGCTGCTGGCATTTGGCCAACGAGCGACTTTCTTCATCAGTCATGCCTCTTTCATAGGCATAAGTAATCAAAATATGCCGTAACAAATGTGGGTTAACTGGACTTCCAATGAAACGCCGAAAAGCATTACGCACCCTATGGCAGTAAGTAGCGGTTGTCATTTTTTCGCCCTTTTCTGTGCTGTATAAGCAGTTGTGATTGGGATTGAGAAGAGGTCGCCAATTAGTTATCCACTCTTCTAAATACCAGTACAACGTTTTTCCCGTTGAAAATTTTCGATTGGGAATTTCAGCTTTCCATCCATCTTCGTCGATTGTGTCTTTTTTTCCATCCGGAGGACTGAGCGTCAGCCACCAAGTCGCAAAGTTTTTTTTGTTCTCTGGCAGGTTTTCTAAGTTAACCAAAATTCCATCAATTAACATACCTTTAACTAAGGTTTTCCCCACTTCCATTTGATAGTAAACCTTAGACCGACTAGGCGGCAAAGCTGTTGCCATTGCCAAAGTCAGAGCATTTTGAAAATCATGGAGTCGCGCCATCTGTGAGCGTTTAGCTTTGGACACTTGAGGATTTCCATTTTTATATCTAGTTTTAGTATTTACACCATACTTATATTTCTCTTCAAATTTAATGATTGACAATTCTACAGCCAGCAAAATTTTAGGCCAAGGAACCATTTTGGCACGGCGACGTTTCTTCGCTTCAGTTTTTTGCCCACTCGTTTCGCTGCTTTCTGATTTTTCCGATTCAAGCTTCCGCAATTTGCCGATTATTTCAATATCTTTATAGCCTCCTTTTTTATCAAAATCTTGCGTCTGTTTAAAGTAAATAAATTTAGCTAAGTTAACGACCGATTTGAGGTAGTTAATTTGGGTTTCAAAAGTAACATCCAAGCTGTCCAGATAATTAGTGACAGTCTCTTTCATTTGGCTGATAGCTTTGGTCATATTTTCTTCAGCTATCCCCCTAGCTAGCCATAAAGCATCACCCGGATGTGCTTCATTTTTAAACTGGCTAATAGTAATGGAATTAGGAAGTGGTAAATCAGGAATGATTGATGTTAGGTTGAGTTGTTCTGGCTTGTCTTGATATTCTTCTCGATAGAGACATTCTAAAAATCGCAAAATAGCCCTGATGTCTCTGTCGGTGGTGTCAAGAGCTTGCTTCATTTCTTTTTGAAGGAAATTCACAAACTTTGTTAATTGTTCATCTAACGTAGGATTGAGCAAAAATAAGGGATGTGAAATTTGGGCAATTTCTCTCCAAGAAACTGCGATAAAAATGGAGTAGCTGTGAACGAAGGGTACAACTGAATCAACAAATTTTTGCCGCCAATCTTTCGCCTCTTTGGGAGAAAGGGGTTTCCAGTTATCGCCTTTGACAAAATCCTCTTTTTTGCTACCGAGTTGACGAGAATTACTGGTCTTACTTTTTTGAGCAGGAGTTTGAGGCACTCGCGTGTGACGATAAATTACTTTTTCTTTCTTTGAGGCTATAGGGGTTAAAAACCCTTGTTCCCTTGTCCACGCAACCATCTTTTTTGTAATTGAGCGAGGCAAATATCTTTTACCAGAAGGAAGCTTTAATGAATCGAAATACTTTTCCTGCTGTTCCTCAAGTTTATCTAGCAGCCAAACCGACTTCTTGTCTAAAAATTTCAGAGCTGCTTCAATTTCTTCGGATGAGGCTCTGGAGCTTTCTGGCGAGGGACCCTCGAGAGCTGGCACTCCATACCGCGTCATCGTACTTAAAATGGCTGAGAAATCGTTGGCTTTGACTGTGCCTTGGTATAACTCCAACAACTCCTTAATCGTTTTGGGGTTTTCTGTTCTGCCTTCAACGGGGATCAGTTGAATTTCTTGGTCTTGAGAAGAGACGATTTTTCTAAAGCCTGGGAGTTCTGTTTGTTTCATTTTTTTGTTACCATTAAATATGATGTGGTCAAACTTTTTCTGACCTTGAGTCAGAAATGTTGAGTCGGCAGAAAAGAACTGATTGTTCGTCGATTACATATTGCTCCTTCTCAGAATTTATTAAAGAAAACACATCTTCAACGTATATCCCTGCGTTCGACATGACGAGTGAAGATATAAGCCTTTTCTTTTTTAATTCGCTTCAGTTCATCAGAAATCTAACTAGCTGTAAGGATTTGAGCGATTGGCCTTGACGGGCATCTTTAATAAGAACCCGAAAAAAGCTTATTAAAGAGATTTTTGGGCGTTTATGCACAAAAACCAACTCGTTCCCCCATCAAAGCTTCAGGAGTTGACCCAACCTTTAATAAAATTTGATGGCTGAGGTGGCGCAAGCTGGAGGTTCAACCCTGATTGAAATTTGCTTACATCTCAGTAGTCTTGATATTTTTGGTCGAAAGGAGGAAAATTGAATCAGCGCAATTTCAAACGAAAAGGCTCTCATAAAGGCATTGCTTGTCGCAAAGGAGAACCCATTTTTTGGGATGAATTAAAGGAGAGGATTAACCTATCCCTGACTCCTACAGCAATCGCCAAGTTAACCCAAATCGCAGAGTCGGAAAATCTCACTCGCTCAGAAGCCTTAGAAAGAATTTTGAGAGGAATGTTACAGGTTAATCCACCAAATTGAATGCCTGTTCTTGGTGTTTCTGAATTTTCTTGTCGTGTAATTAGCTCCGCCTTCAGCAAGCTCATAGGTATATTCCAGAGTGGACTCTATCTGGAATATCAGTTTTTGAAGGCTTGATGTTAAAAATGCGAAAATGTTAAGAAGAGTTAAGCCCAGTACCAGCGGATATAGCCATCTCTATCAATCTTCGCTTCAGCTCGGCGTTGACTGGTATGCTGGGCTTGGTAAGGTTGGCCATCTATCCACTCGAAATCCGGGATGAATAACTCAGAGCCAGCTCGGAAGGCCGCTAAATAATCTTTAAATAAACTCTTAATAGGCTCTTGATTTTTGTGCTTCAGGAGCGCTAATATCCAGTACCCGTTCCAACCCATTTTCTTGAGTGTTCTGGCATACTGCCGTTTGGCAACTGTATAAGAGGGTCTGAGTTTCTCAGGAGATATTCGTTTTTTTCTCTTAGGAGATGCAGGTATACCTTCTAGCAGATCGAGGTCATCCCACTCTTTGTTACTCAATAACCTCTTCCTCGCATTCAGGTTATACCGCTGTGTCCTTTTGCTTAGGGGTTCATGGTACAAGTTGAGGGGACCTAGTAATAGAAGAATCTGAAACCCGTCTTTCAACGTTTGCACAAATAGTTCCAGAGGACTTTTGAAGGGGTAGCTGATTCCTTCTGCTGCTGCCCAGGTCTTGATATAGGATTCTCCTTCCAGGAGCAAGCGATAACGAGCTAGATCGATGTCAATGTTTAGTCTGAGGTTCTGTAGACTAGTTTCAGGTAAGTAACGGTTAAGAACACCTCCTTCTGCAAGCGGATCGGGTATGACTCCAAAGAGTCTGTGTGCAAATACCAACCCTCGTGCCTGCCAATAGTACTGATTAGTCTTTATCCAGCACGCTTGATTGAAGTTTTCCGATGCCATTGGCGAAATAGGAATTTCTCCTATGGCTAGAGCCAACGAGAAGAAGTCAGAACTCTTCGGGGCTGAAGGGATGTATACAGCGGCGAAGGGAATTCTGTCTCGAATAATCCCCAATTGCTGATCAATTGCCTTGGCTTTTGCCATCCAGCCATCCAAGGTGATATTAGTAGCTGCGGGATTCAGCACAGGAATATCTGCAAGCTGAATCAGAGGTATTTCTAGTAAACACTTGCTAATTTCTCGCTGGACTATGGCTGGAAATAGCCATAGTCTGATAACTTCTTCTCTCACTGTACAAGCCTGCTTTTTTTCAATCTTGGTCTATGAACCGTAGCGAGCGCATCCTCGCTGCATTCCCTCCAGCTATTGCGAAGGCGTGCCTGTTGACTGGCGAATTCACCAACCACTGTGTCGCCTGGATTTAGAATAAGAATTACCCGTTTTTCAAAACGAGGGAATTGATAGAGTCGGCTTGAGGGGTGTTGATACAATACCCAAAAATACTCCCTAATTCGAGAAAGCAACGCGAGCATCCTCAAGAGAACAAAACTGAATCCGTCCATTGGGAAACCTAACCTCTAAACCTCTGAGGGTGCCATAGCCGCGATCGCATTCAACAATCCCCTCTCCCGAAGCGCGGTAGCGTCCCTCCGTGACAAAAACTCGCTTGCCTACCAATGATTCACAGTTGGGGTCTATAGGTTGAGCTGCTGCTATCCTGAGGGCCTTGATGAGTTCTTTCTCATCCATTGTGAGCAGCGCCCAGGCTTCATTTTTGTGTGTCGGGTCAGAGGCAATAGCCGCCTCAATTTCTTCCCAGGTCGTACAAGTCCGCACCCTGTCTGCTAAGTAATGAGCGGCGAGGCGATGGCTAAACTCTTGAAAGATTTGCTGCTGGCTTAATGCTAGCGCTGAAGCTTCGGCATTAAGCACTTCGAGCGGAATGGTCTCGGTCAGCTCCTTAAACGTGTCGAAGTCCTTCAAAGCGTCACGGATTAATGTCTCCATTAAGCTACCTTCCTAGCTGCCTTAGCTTGCTCCAGTGCCAAATTGATTAGCTTGGCTTCGTCGTCGTAGTCGTGGCATCTCTCCATCGCTCTCTTATACTTAGCTTTAATTGTCTCCCAGTCAGATAGAGGTTTGCACCCTAGAACCTCCCACCATTCCAACTCGTTTAGGTCAAGCGCTGGGGGTTTATAATCCTCTCCATTGCTGAGGCGGTAGGATTTGTCGGGAAATCCAAATTCAAGCTTCATGTGGAATTCGAGCCATTGTGGAGTAGCCTTAGGACTAACAGCCTTAAGAAAGATTAAGTAGTACTGCTGCTCGATCTTCGTGCAAGCGCCCTTGAATACTGCGCCCAAATGCCAATCGTTGGGGGGGAAGTGTCCGTAGCGGTTGCGGAACAGAGCAAACACGCGATCGGGGGTTTTCTGGGTGGTATAGCTGCGGGATAGCTGCGCTCGCAGGTAACGAAACTTCTCCAAATCATCGGGACTGAGGACTTCGCCAAACGCCAGAGGCATCTCTGCGGACAAGGAGTCCCCAGCACCAGGGGGGAACTCATACCCGCAATCCGGACATACCATGATAAAGTTGGGAACTGCCGCACCGCAAGAGGGGCATTCTTTGCCTCCGATCACAGGCTTCGGCGGACGGGGACACAAAGTTATCTCTCGCCTTGACGTAATAAAACGTAGGCGCTTGAAGTTCTGGCAGAAATCCAACAGGAAGCAGTCCTGCTTTCCTGGGAACAGCCTCAACCCACGTCCACACATTTGAATCAACAGCGCCTCTGACGCGGTAGGACGGGCCAGGACAATAGCTGATATATTCTTGACGTTGAACCCTTCGGTGAGCGTGCCCACACTGGAAAGTAACTGGGTTTGCCCCGTTCTCAACCGCTCATACATTCCCCGCCTGACCTCGTGTGGAGTATCGGCTTCGATGTGGGAGCACCTCACACCAGCCGCGTTAAACAGGACAGTTAGTTCGCGGGACTGGTTGACCGAGGCACAGAAGACAATCCCGGTGCGCTCGGAACAGACCTCTAAAAACTTCTCCACAACTTTGGGGTTGAAGTCGGGGTGACTCACTGCCGCCTCAATCGACTTCTGCGAGAACTCCCCATCCTGTTTTTCCAGCAGGTCGGCCCGGAAGTAGCCACCCCAGCCAAAGTTACGCGGTGGGACTAAGAACCCTCGTTCAATCAGTCGAACCGTGAGAAATTTCTTTTCATCTTCTGGGGATTCGACACCAGGGACTCTTATAATGGCCTCGAAGTGTTCTCCAAAATGTTCCTTTGGCTTGCTTCGCCAAGGAGAGCCTGTTAACCCGATGTAGATGGTTTTCCCCAACGCTGGCACTCCACAAGGGGAATAGGCTTCTTTGACTTCCTGAAACGCCTGATACCATCCCACGGTGTGGCACTCATCAACAATCACCAAGCCGATATCTTTCGGTAAGTCGCGACGGGCTAGGGACTGGATTGAAGCAATTTGAACGGGCAGTTCACGATTTTCTCGATAACCGGCTTTGATGATTCCCGCCTCGATACCATAGTTTAACAACTCATCTTGAGTCTGGGGCACCAGTGGGTCGCGGTGTACCAGAAACAGCACCCGGCGTCCCCTTGTAACGGCATCGTTAACGATGCGGGACCCGATACAGGTCTTACCCGCTCCGGTTGGTGCAACCAGTAGCAGCGACCGGATGCCAGAACGGATTAGGCGGTAAGTTTGGGCAATAGCCTGTTTTTGGTAGTCCCGTAACTCAAAACCTGCCCTGATTATTGTCGTTGGAGGCTCTATAAGCTCCAGTTGTGTCATGATTGAACCTGCAAAAATTTTTGATTGGTTGCCCCTGTTGGTGCAGGGGTCTTTTTGTGCTGTTGTGTATCGCTATTATCCATCATAGTCTGAATCAAGTTTTCTGGACTATGAGGGATAATGGGAATCGTCAGGAGATCATAAAAACCATGTCCACGAAGCGAGGAACCCACCCCAATAGCCGAGCTAACCTGGAACCCGGTTCCTCTCCCAGGTTTGGGGAACTCAAGAAGGTTCACCAAGTTACTGTCACTCCCACGGGGTGGGAGGGGTTGCAGCAGTTGGCTGAGGCGTCGGGGTACAAGTCGGTGAGTGAGTTATTGGAGAAGTTGGGTAGAGAGGGGGTGACGGCGATCGCTACTAGCACCGCATCAGATACACCGTGAGCCATTTCAATCCATAACCTCCGCTAAAAAGTGCCGGATTGCGTGCATTTCCACGTATTCCAAACACTGCCAACAAGTTTCTTCATCTAATGAAATTCGCCAAGCTTTGCGGTTAGTTGCGTAGAGGTGGTGACGCAACCATTGCCATTCCTCTGGTGAAAATTGCTCGGCTGATACTTCTTCTGCCGAGACAAAGCCAATCCCGGTCATGCCACCCGAGTACACAACGGAAACGAATCCGGGTTCTGGATGCTCAAAACTTGTTGTAATTGCCGCGCTAACATCCCAGATCATTCCTCGATCAAGTCTTGCGACCCAATTCCTAAATTTCTCCTGTTCTTCTTGAGTGAACTCTTGCTGCCATTGCGGATTTGGACGCCTTGTCTCCTTTCGACTCTTCCTGTGCTTTGCTACTCTGCCCATATCCTTCCCTTATTTGTGTATATCGTTGAGGTTCTTCTGATGCTGGGATCACGGTATACCTTCCATTAACGCTATTAGATCATTGATGGAAGCAAGAGGAAGTCCCTGCATCATGATCGCCAGCATCCTGATTTGAATGCGGAGTGGGGCAGCTCCAACAATCCTCAAAAAGCTATCCAAGCCCGAAACACTGATAATGTCTCGCAGCTCATGCCCCACTTCTTCCGGGGGGATATCCAGAAATAGGAATAGGGGCATATATTCGTCTAGGATTGACCGCTCTTTCTCGGTCAATTCGGGCAATTCAGAAATATCGGAAGTGTTATATATACCCCTAAATAACACTTCCGATATTTTGATAAGGGGCTTCCATCCGCCTACCAGTTGGGCAAATTCAGAAATGGTAGATTGCCCCAAGTGGGTCAAATCGCTGACTTGTCGCTGAAGCACTTTGGAAACTTCATTTCTTAATTCCTCAATCGCCTTGAGAATCTTCCAGCCGTTAAGTTGAGTGGAGGTGCCCGCTTCCGGGCAAATCTGGAAAGCATCAATCTGCTCAATCGTCAACCCGTAACGCGAGGTAAGGTCTGATAAATCGCCATCGCCAATGATAAAGGTGGGGATGGTTATTTCTTTTCGCCTGGTAAAACGATTGCGCCCAATTCCCTGAAATACTTTATCTGTGGTCTGGCGGTTGTACCAAGCTTGGAAGTCCGCGTTGTCCGCGCTTACATCAGATTTGTACAGCGTGTGGTATCGGGCTAAAGCTGAGCCGATATTTTCACGAGGGAAGCCTTCCATGATCAGCGCTTGGCAATCAGCAGCGGCATTTGACCCGCGTTCCCCATTCGAGCCACCGAAGTAGTAAAGTTCACCAGCATTTCGATAGCGCAGGTGACGCAAATAGGCTATTTTCTCTGGGTCAACCCCATTCGGGAAGATCTCCTTCCTTTTGCCGATTACAGCCTCTAGGGTGGGGTTATGTGCATCGTCTAGCAACCAATCCTCAATTGCTGTTTCAACGGCATCTATGCGCTTCTGGGCTAAGTTCCTGCGGTCTTTCCCGCACTTACCCAACCCCGTAGTCTGAACAACACGCAAATTTGAGAACACATCCCTGCTGGGGGCTTGCATCACCCACAGAATTTCCCAAGGCTCGTAGCCTAGTTTCTCGGCAAGCTCGTGGCGATCGCCTGTTGCATCCAAAAATACTCTGAAGTCGAACGAACGGATTAGGTCAACTTCGCGATCATTTTTAATTGTAACGATGACTCGGTTGTTCACAACTCTCACCGATCCTGGTCGCGACCCCGACATTACTTGACAGAAAGGTATTAACCAGTTTAGAGTGATGAGTTCCTTAAATTCATCTTCGGTTTGGTGGGCTTTGAGCGCTCGTAATTCTTGCTGAATTTGAGAGCAGGTCAGTTCCTCTAGTTTGCGTAGTGCCCACTCGAATTCAAAGCTATCCAGGTTATGCTCGGCGAACCAAGACTTGATGCTTGCAAAGTCATACCCATAATGAGGCTGGTGCTCTTCCGACAGATAAAGACTCAGTATCCCCTGGATGAAGCTGAAAGCGTCGTAAAGCTCCTTGGAATATTGCCATAACCTGAAGAACTCTTTGTTAACGTCGGCGAGAGACGCCTCTATATCCAAGGTATCCTGGATTGTTGCCCCAGCCTCATCAATGAAGGCCACAATCTCAAAGTTATGCTCACTGGGGAAACCTGTTAATGTGCCTTTGAGTCTCGTTTGCTTCAAGGCTTGTTTCATTTGCCCTTTGAACCCAGAAGGTTGACGCCCTGCACTGCCCGACTTGCAGTTATCGCGCTCGCTGCATAGGTTGCAAATGGGATTTGAATCGCCATCTTTAAGAGCGTGAGAGCCACCGTGCCCAATATTCTTTCCCCCTAGCAGGTGGTGTAAGCTAGTAGCCCAGCAGTTGCCGGGAATCGTAGGGGTTTCTCCCAATTTGGGACGTTCGATAAACGGATTTCCCCCACCCGTGAGTTTGTCGGGTCGCTTGACAAGACCATTGTGCATCCGGGTAACGGGAGTCCAACCCTCCAAACTAGGGGCTGTGGTATTCTCGCCACTTTGGGAGAAATAGGCTAGACGTTGCTTTGAGTCTGTGCCCTGATCAGGCCGAAGGAACCAATTTTCGATGTTCTGGCGACCCGCTATTTCGGATTTCCCTGTGCCCATCAACGAAACGTCGAAAACCGCTTTGTATCCTTGAAATCTGGCTCTTTGCCACACCGCCGCCATTTCACCTGGCGGGTATAACAGCAGAGGAGCGCCCTCATTTCGGTACACTTCTGGATCTCGAATATCGGCAAGGGAAGAAATGTAATTGCCACCCCTAGCCGGATTTGCAGCAGCCGGGACAGGCTTTGGGTTTTTTCCTTGCCCAATCAGACTCTTCGACCAGTTCGCTAAACGCTTAGCTTGTCGCTGAACCTGGCTGCTTACCCAATTTTTGAAGGTGCGTGCTTGATTGGCATCTTCGAGTTCCCGCTGTTGATCTTCGAGTTCCCGCTGACGGAATGAGTATTGTGCTCGCGCTACCCTCTCCTCTTCCTCTACCTCTTGCACGTATTCCGCGTAAAGTTCAGAGTCGGGTTCGTGAACAGTATCGTGAGGGCGATCCGGTAATTGTAAGCCAGCGTCAGCAGCTAATTCCGCCACGATATCCGCGAAATCTTTCCCTCGTGGCGTCCCATAACCACCTCCCAACTTCCACCGATATTGAACAGCCCCACCACCGTCGCCGAGCGCCTTGTCTTGCCACGCCCATTGTTCACCATCCCACCAAACATGAAATGATGTGCCACTGGCTGATGCTCTCCAAGGTGGGGCACCTTTCAAAGTCTTGCCAAGATACTGGAAGTTGTGCCCCTCCCAGTTATAAATTTGTTCGGGCGACAGTTTTGGCAGAACCGAAGATTCAAGAAAATCGACTAGAGTTGTGCGACGCTCAGTTTTCCGATGATTCTGATCTTTAACTCGTCTTTGTTCAAAGCGTTCCTTATCTAATTTCTGCTTTCCCTCGCTCTTCTCTTTTGTCTGAGTCGCGAGGGAGAGCAGCAATTCGCATAACCACTGTGGTGCGATTGCAACGGGTACGTTGATGGGATTGTTAATCCAGTAGTAAGTCCCGGTACTTGGGTGTCGCGATGGTGGAAGGCAACTTTGGGATTTGTTGTAACGGAATTCCAGAAGTTCGGTGGGCTTGCCGTTTTCATCCCTGGCAGTTTGTAAATCTCCCCATTCGGTCAAAACAGCGCGATTGAAATCCTTGAGCTGCTCTCGAATATTGTCGGGTATCTGAAACACCAGTTGATAGCGTCCCTGCTTCCCAGATGTCCAGCTAGGCGTTAAAGGGATGTCCCCGCCGCTTATTGTATCCAGCAGCGGCTGAACACTGGAGCCATCCACGTCGAGCGCGAGTAACCCACCTGACGCCTCCCCAGTCCGGAGTCCAAATCCAGACGAGTAAGCCCGGTATTTTTTCCCTCTCTTGCTGAGTTTCTGCTCTCCATGCAGGATTAAATCTGCAATGGTGCTGTGAGGGATGAATGGTTCGGTCTGCCAGTTATCGCGTCTTGGCGACTTGTCTTGCAGTGGCGTAAGCGACCAATGAGCAGGGATATCCTTGAGACCAGCAGCGAGCGCTTTGGCGTTTGGCACTCGAAAGAAAATTTTCCATTCTTGACACAGGGGGGAATTCATGCTTCAACCCCCTTGTTTGACCGCGCTAGTGCTTTATCGAGTTTGTCTGCAACTTTTTTATGATTCA
This sequence comes from Microcoleus sp. AS-A8, assembly GCA_039962225.1. Classification (NCBI taxonomy): domain Bacteria; kingdom Bacillati; phylum Cyanobacteriota; class Cyanophyceae; order Oscillatoriales; family Microcoleaceae; genus Microcoleus; species Microcoleus sp. AS-A8. The sequence goes on along the minus strand of JAMPKV010000041.1, from coordinate 15,402 downwards.
TATGCCGTTTGGCCTTGTGAGAGGGACAATCGGCACGTTGCTTCTGGAGTTTCCTAAGCGGGTCTGTTACCTTGTAAGGATAATTACTTTTTATTGGTCTCTCCGGTTGGAAGCCTTCGAGGGTTGTTGTTGGTGTTAGGGGTGGAACCCTAATTTAGAGCCGCTTCATACCATTCGCATTGTGCCAGCCGGACTTTTTTTTCGACTATCAGTACTTCTTACCTCCTTGAAGATTACGCGGATCAATGGTGTGGATTGTGAGCAACTTTGGATGAATCCACCCCAAGTTTCAGCGCTCGTGGTTGAATCAATCCCTGATGAGAGATTAATTGCCCCCAAGTTTACGCTATTTTTTCCGGAAGATTCATACTAGTTTCGAGTAGATGCTCCTGGGCGCGAACGCCTCTCAGGAGGCCGTAAAGGCTAACCAAATCGCCTCTTCACAAGTTGATATTCGCCATAAATATTTACGTTTCGGCGGGAGGAACTATTTCCTTCTGCCTTCTGTCCTCACTCTCATCTCCGGTCTGCCTTTTTTGCCTCAGGCGACAAGCTGAGTAGCTGGGTTTCTCTTGCTGGGTTTGGGGGGAATTTTGTAAACGCCTGGTGTCTCAGTCACTGCCCTACCTTCATTCCTTCAAGCATCTCGTCCACTGGTTTACCGCGCTTCAGCTCTCGCCATTCGGTTTTAATGGGTGAATATTCACACAAACAAATCACAACCCGCATATCCGTAGTGGGCGAAGCGAATTCGTGAACCTCTGTCACAATCCAATCATCAGATGAAGCATGAGTCGCACCGTTACCTGGGTCTTCCAAGTTTTTAAACCTTTGTACTCTGTCACCGACTTTTGGTAGTTGAAGAGAGTTCGTTCGATGCTCCCAAAGGATATCTGTTAGGCTCCCTCTAGGCATCAATAGTCTCTCTTCCCAACCTGGACCGCTGGCGCTGTCTGTTCTATACACAATCCAGTTTTTGGCTCTAGTCACCATAACGGGTGTCCTCAAATGAAGTTTGTTCGCCCTCGAATATGCAATCCACTTTGAGTATTGGATCTTTCGTTGGCACGACATCTACGAGAGTCCAGCCATACTTAGATTCCATCTCCAAACAATGTTCTTCGTCTACGGCTGAGTGAACGTTGTACTGAGTCGGTTCTTCACTGTAGGTCATTGCGCTCGCTCTTCACTCCTCACCCCCTGCCTTCTTCTCCCTGCCTTAGCTCCTGGTGCCTTTGGCGCTGGTGCCAGAGGTGGGAGGTTGTTCATTTTTTGCTCTGGCTGCGATCGCCCGTTTCACAATTACTCTTGCTATCTGCGGAACTGTTAGGAATTCTTCTTTAGCCCACTTTTCCAAATATTCCATATCTTCAGGCTCTATTCGCAGTGTTATACGAGGCTTGTCAGAAGGCATGGCAGGTATCTAAGAGTGTCCACAGAGCGCAATATTCTATCAATTATGGCTTCTATTGGCGTACTGAAGGAATTTCTAGACACCTGTTGACAAGGTGACGCACCAGTGGATACTATAGCTCACATAGGCAGGAAAAGGGAAGCAAACAAGGCAGCACACACCTAGCACAAACCCCCAGATAAAACCGCTAAGACGGTTGTCCGGATTAGGTTCTGGGAGAGTGATGGAAAAAGCTGCACACCTAAAAGCAAACCCGCTTGCACAATCAGATTTTTTGCACAACAGGACGCATACGCAACCATGCCTTCCCCTTCAACCATGAGGGTTAGGCGGTGTGGACAATTCCTTGATATCCCCATTCGCAAGGGTGAAGCGGCACGATTCCTCGGAATCCACCGCAACACCCTGACAAAATGGGACAAATGCGCTCGGAATCACATTGACAACTACCGAATGCATTTCGAGCAATCGGGGTCGAAGGAACAAGCACCGCTAAGCCCGTACCGCTTCTGGGTTTTGCTCAGACTCAAAGAGCTAAAGAGAATTTATCGAGACGAATCCCTAATCGAGAAGTACGTCAAAGCTCACCCTTACGATTTCAGCTTCCGCACATTTTTTGAACTCCGCAAACAGGAGAAACAAGCCTCATGAATAAACCCCAAGTCATGGATAAATTCGGTTTCAAAGACAGCGAAGAGTTTGATGCTTTATTGTTAGATTTGGGAATTGACCCAGAAGTGCCAGAATTAACAGAAGAACAAGTTGAATCGGTGAAAAACCACGTCACAGTTTTTGCCAGTTCCCTTGCCGGACTCCCCGCCACCCCACCCCAGAGCGAAAACACCAACACTAACAGCTCCTACCAGGCACCTGATGGAGCGATGACTGTTGTTACAAACCAGGGCTTGCAAATAGCAAAAGAGACCGGATTAGAGATTAGTCGAGGTGCCTTAGAAACCCTCTCCCAAATGACCTTTGATAAAGGCCGCCTTGACGCTGCCTTTCTAGAAAACGCCTACTGGCTTGGACTTCTACGGCAACAAAATCAACTGCGGGCAGCTAATACCGAGAAATTCATCCAGATGATACAGGCGCAACAAAATACCAATGTGGATATTGAAAAGCTGGCAACGGAGGCTGGACTGCTGAGCAACGAAGAACTCGTAAAAAAACTCTCAGCCGCCGCAGTAATGAACCCAACCAACTTGACCAATGCCGTTGCAGCAGCGACAGCTTGGTAGAGCTAATCGAGGTACTTAAAACCGAGCAAGCTCTGCGCCTCCATTACCAGCAGGAACTTCAAAAAATCCACCAATTACCGACCTCGTCAGGAGAACATAAAATGCAGTTAATTGACCGCCTCAACTATTTTCTTGAATGCTCATCGAATTGGGTTTTATTTGGAAAATTTAAGCCCACATCACCTTGGAAATTTTAGGAATGGCGCGACTGGCGATTGCTCATAACTTCACGAGACGAAAAAGAATGACCCAACTATCAGACTGGGCTTCCCAGCTAAAAAACGAACTTGAAAAGCAAACCTCAGCACGAGCAGCTCAAGTAGAGTCCCTGCTTTTTTCGGGAGACTACGAAGCTATCCGTGAGTGGCTGGAGCAGTGGGAATCAGTTGACAAAGTTTCAGATTCTCTGCGTCAACGGTATTGCGTTGCCCGTCGAGAGCTGCGACAAGAACGTTACCGCCAGCATCAACAACAGCTCTACGGAGAGGTAATAGACAAGATTACGGGTAAAGCCAGCACCAAAAGTTTGACCGGCTCCGGTGCTAGCTCTATCCCAACGACCGACACGCTAATCGTAAGGACTTGAACTAATCATGACATTTTCCACATCAGCTCATCCACTCCCGTTCTACGCTTCGGGAGAAACTCCACTTGAAGAACTAGTAGATAAATTTGGCTCCCGACTCGTCATGTTGGAGAATTACGAAAAACTCATCCTGTTAGCGACACTCGCAACGAACCTAGCTTTTCAAGAGACGAACGAAACAGAGGAGGATTGGGGTCATCTCGACACGTACCAGGAACTACCTTGTACCACCGTTAGCGATGAACTGACCGACACTTTACCCTCCCTCGATACCTTATCGCGAGACGCCTTATTGGGACTGTGTGAAGGCTTGATAGCACAACTGCGGTACACACAGGAGGTAGGTTGATGACACACCTTGAAGTTTCAGCCTCAACCCTTCACCGCACCATCGCCGACGTAGCCGATTTTTTGGAGCGATATACCGCCGTTGATAACGCAGCGGCCACTCAATGGGGGTTCTTAGACAACGGAGAGACTCTAGAGATTTGCCACAGACTGCTAGAAGAATTCCGCCAGTGCGAAGCGTGGGCGGCCTTAGAGCAACGTTACGAAGCCGTTGGAGGTTCTATCTACTGCCCCGACGACAACGAATGGGAGGTGGCGTAATGCTCGATTACGATTACCGCATCTCGGATGACTCTAACGAACTCTACCCCCCATACACAGGCCACGAGTTTTTAGCTTCTCACGAAAGCATTGACCAGCACGACTACTCATTAGCCTTTGGACAGTTCCTCGCCCTAGGCTTGGATGCCGATATCGCCAACATCCTCGCCTTCGGAGAGAACCGCTTCGACCTAATAAGCCCCGACATCGATAACCCACTCCGAATGGCCGCCTTCGAAGTCTACGACCGCCTGTGTGAGATGGGGTACTGGTGTACAGAAAGCGAGTAGTTAATACGCCCCTCTGGAGTGCGACCAGGGGCATCCATGAAAGAGGTTGAAATGGGCACCCGACCCAATAAATATCAAAAACAAGCCACACTCGGAATTGTCGGATTATTCCTCATTGCCTCCCCAATCCTTCTCAAACTTCCCTCTCAATTTCACACCTTCAACTCAACCACTCTTCTAGAAACAGAAGCCGCCCAACAAAAGGCAGAAATTGAAGCCAGCGAAGACTTAGAAAGAATCAAAATCGAACAGAAAAAACAAACAGCCGACAAGCTCAAACAAACCGGACTCTTGCCCTCAGGAGACAAGCTCAAAATTAGGGACTACTACGACAATACAAAATGGAATCCCAACCCCAACACCACAGGATTCCTCAAAGACGAAATTGTTTTTGTCTACGACTCAGCCGGCATTTGTATCGGCAAAATCCAAGCCCGGAAATGGTTGTGGAAACACTTCTATCAAAACATCTGCAACAACGTCCCCGTGAAGTAATTAGAGAATACCCATGCAAACGAACACAGGAAAAATCCCCACTGAAAAGACCACACCGATGGGGAAAACGGAGAACCCACAAGAACAAGATTATCAACATCAAACCTGGAGTGACTGGGCAGAAATCCTAGCTCGGTGGGTCGTTGACATCATAGCCATCCCCGCCTCCTTTATAGCCGCCCTTTTCGCTCAATTCTTAGAACGCAACGGTTCAGGACGCAAGATTCTCGGCTTTTTCGGCTTTGCGATTGGCACTCTATTAAGCACCGATGGAATCTGGCAAACCTTCTTCCAAGGGGTGCCAATCTTTCCCTGGTTCGAGACTCAATGGATAGGCTGGACAGGCTGGTTAATCCTGCCCTTTAACCCCCTATTTTGGATCTCTCTGGCTATCAGCGCTCTGATTCAAACCCAGGAAGCCAAAACATTACGTGGCAAGCCACCATCCGAGGCAAAAAAAGAATTTGAAGAAGCCAAACAGTACACCCTACCTGAAAAGCCCAAAAACACCATTGACCTAACACGAGCCTTGTGGGGACAGTACAAGAGAGCCGGCATGAGAAAACGCCAATCCGGCGGACTAATTGCCCTGTTCTTCTGGGTGTTTGATATTACCACAACAACCCTTAGTCGCTGGCCTTTTAAATATACCAACCCCGGCCTGATACTCGCCTGTTTAGTTTATAACCTTGGCACCATGATGGCTGGTGAAATTGGCTAACACATCTGGAAACATTCCGATGAATAAACCCCACACAGGGGAGTTTTAAACACAAAAATTACCCCTGCCAGAACATTCTAGCAGGGGTTTTTAAAGGAGGTTTTCATGGACACAGAAATTCCCAGTTTAACCACAACAGAAACTCAACGCTTACGCCGTGATTATCCATCCATTGAGCATTTGGAAGCCGGTAATGTAGCCGCTTGGTTAGTAGAGAGACAGGAGCAGTTATTAGTCAGGGCAAAAGAAGAAAGGACAGGCATGAATCTCGCCAAGCTGATTACATTAGCAGGTAGTGCCGTTGGAGCCATCTGTTATGCCACAAGTCCCCTAGCTCCAGTCGGTGTCCTAGTAGCAGGTGTGGGGTATGTGTGGGCCGTCGCTCAAGACATAAATGCCTCCCACCAATTCGCCCCTATCCCCTTTGTGCGGGGTAATTTTTTGGAGTTTCTCTCCGCCATGGGGGACTCAATAGCGCGACAAGACTGGTTCGCTAACTCTAACGAACTCGTAGACCTGATGTTTCACTTAGATCCATTTGAGCGCTACGAGTTTTGCATGTTGAAGGAACATGCCCACGTCTTGAGTGAGTACCTCAGCAGGATAGAACCAGGAAAGCGATTTTATGCCTACCGTTGGCTCTATGACTGGTTTTTCAACTTAAAAGGGTCATTCCCCGGTATTGACCAACTGACCAGCCACTTGGCGACAGTCACCGCCGACCCAAGGATTAATTATCACCAAGTGCAAGCGATTCAGGAACACCAGGTGCGTGTAGTTACACCACCGGCGGGGATTCCACCCACTCCAATTGAAAAACTACCAGAAACCTCTGTAGCTGAGCTACCCTCCACTATTGGAACAATTGACACTCCTTCCTCTAGTGTCACTTTAGACCAGGTGGCTGAAGAACCTATAAGAAAGGTTTACCCCCAAGAATTACCCACCCCTCAACAAACGACGCCCATTGTTCAAGGGTCATCACCAGCCCCTGTAGACATTGCGCTAGAGATGGCCTCTGTTCCCAAGTCCACCATCATCGCCGCCTCTCCTCGTGTAGGCAAAGGGATAGTGGTGTCAATGGCAATAGCACATCTGAGGCAACTGCACCCCGACTTAGAAATCTGGCTGATTGACCCCAAAGATGAGCCAACGGAACGAGATTACTGGAAGAGAATCGACATCGATAAACGATGTCACTTTGATTTACGTCCTTTTGACGTAGATGTAGAGGAAGCGATTGAAGTCTTCACCGAACACCTGACCCGATTTAACAGCTCTTTAAGCTATCGCAAACTTCTCATCATTGACGAATTTGTCACACTCAATCAAAAATGTGCAGGGACATTTATGACCCGGCTCAAAGACTTCATTGTGGGAATTTGTTCATCCGGAGAAGTCAATCCCGATTTAGGATTAGGTCGCTTTGCTTGGGTCATCACTCAATCCCCTTACGTCTCGGACATAGGCTTCAAAACCAAAGCCGCCCTGGTCACTTTTCAACGAGTGTTTCTGCTGAACAAAGCCTCAATTCATCTATATCCTCTTGCCGTATCCGCCTCATTTGTTCCCGCTGGACTTGAAGATAAAATTGCCCGATTGATGAAAGCCACAGGACGAGTGTTTTACTACTCTCGCACCGATTCCTGGCATCCCGTGCCTAACTACCAACTGCCGAATTCAACAAACGATACTCAGCTACGTGCCCAATTAGAAGGACTCGTCAAAGGCATTTCAGATACTCCGGAAACCCATAAGGAATCCCCCGAAACAGCCGAAAGAACTGAAACGACGGCTGAAACGCTGAAACCTCCAACAGATAATCATTTCAGCGAACAGGATGAGATTTCAGCGAAACGTTTCACTCCTCTGAAACTGCCATGGATGGAGGCAAGAGTTCTAGTATTGCGCCTGCGTTCTGAAATGAGCCAGACCAAAATGATTGAGGTGTTGTGGTCAGCCAAACCCGGAGAAAGTAAAGCCTACAAAGAGGCTGTAGCTGAGTATAAAGAGCTAACAGGAGATGAGGAAAAATAAAATGAATCAACTTAATTCCCAAGCGGTTCACTCATCAACCGCTTATCAGCGGGGATACCAACAAGCTCTTAGTGATTTTGGAATTAAAGAATTGTTGGCTAAACTAAGGGACTTGAATCCGGGGAAATATGTGGAAGAACAAGACCAAGAGAACTTGATTGCTTTCCTGATTCAGCAGCTAACAAATAACCTCAACTCAAAGCTCCTCGATAATTATTATCAAGCGCTGGAATCTGACTTCTTTGAGGTACTCCTCCAAGAAATCCAACCGTCCTCAAAAGAGCTGCCCATTCACTTCAAAGAAAACGCCATACCCTGCTACAAAGATGGGGAAAGCCTACGTTGGAATCCAGCGCAAGGAGGTATTGATTGGGGTATTGCCATTGGGCGCTTTTATGCCTACGCCCCCCATTTGTGCCGTTGGAGCTGGAAATACATTATCCTCCTCGACTCACACTCGCCCAGTGCTGCTTGGGTAAAAGTAGATAGCGCTTGGCAAGAGGATGTGGAACCTCTTGAAGAGACGCGGAGAGGGGGAGACGCTATTACGCGGGGACAGAAATTGGACAGGGATTGTGACCCCGCCCAACTTCAAGCCTCTTCATCGAAGATTCAGACGGGGCAAGAGCTACTTCAAACGCTCCGCGTCCCCGTGTCTCCGTGTCCCCGTGTCCTCACATATGAAGAGGTGGCTTGATGACCAACCCCCGTCCTCTGAATCAAAGGGAACTCAATCTGATGGAATTCTACAGTCGCTGCCAGCTAGGCATGTCCCCCCAACGATTCCACAGCAAGTGGTCTTTAACTTACGAGCAAATCGCTTTAATATGCAATCGCTCTGTATCTCATGTGCGGTTCTGGTTCTCACGCGGGCGCAATTATCGCCGTCCCACGAGCACCGATTTGCGCCATCTCGCCCTAGTGGATTTTTTGCTAGAACACAACCAAGACATTCCTCCCCGGCTTTGGAGTTTACTGTGTCCTCCTCATCAAGACGAATAGAGCTACACCATTAATTCCTCAAAAAGTCAATATCAGATTGATATTTTTTGAGAAGATTCTTTTCACTATGTTTGAACACAGTCAGTCAACGCCCAATCTTTAAGCATAGGCGGCAAGCTGACTGTGTTGTGGAATGAGCCATTATCAATCAATTAGCTGATGGTACTAGCCCAACACGAATAACCAAAGTGCCAATAAATGAGATGACATCTTCTTTAAAAGAGCCGACCAGGAGAGTGAAAGCATTAGACCTAAGTACAGGGAAAGTAACAATAAAGCAAATTCCTTTGAGTCAGATGGTGCTCCCTAGCCAGCCTGTTAGTGAACTTACCTCTGGTCAAATCTCTCGACTGACTAAACTTTATCAAAAGGTCGGCTATCTCATTGATGAAACCCTAGAAAAATGGGTTAAAGATTTTCGTTATGAATTCCAACCCGACCGGGAAATTCAGATTTGGGAGGAGATGGCTATTGTCTTTGAAAAATATAACAAGACTCATCCATTAAGCTTTGCTCAAAGACGAGATGTCCTGAAGCGATTAATCCAACTTGTAGGAGGAGAAGAACTTCAAGACCCCGTCTCCATAGAATTGGTCAAACTTTTCAAACAGGAACAAGCTTCAAGGTTTTGTATTCGACCCCACAAACCGCAGGCTTCTTGGGGAAACATTGATTCTGCAATGTTTGCTCACATTTACAGGGAATACGTTAAGCGCCATCCAGTAGGAATCCACGATAGTAAAGTTCAAGGACGCGGAGACGCGGAGATGGGGAGACGCGGAGAGATTATTCAGACAGGGATTGAAACCCCGCCTGAACCTGAATACGAGCCATTGAATCTTCGATACAGTGGGGGCGAGAGACCCTTGGGGGCAATAGCCCCGGACTTTGGGAGTAATAGTCTCCGCGTCCCCGCGTCTCCCACTCCCCGCGTCTTCTTCGATGAGCTTTTCGTCACTTTGATGCGCCTGATGGAGGGCAAAACTCCTGCGAGTGAGTTGGGTCAAGAATTACTCAAAATCTGGGAAGATTTACAACAAGCGGGGGAGCAAGATTTCAATCCAGACGATATCAAAGATGAAAGGCAAAAAAGGAAGAGAGCGGTTGTGAATCGTCCGGGTCAAAAAAAGTTTAAGCATCAATTAATGAAAGCTTATGGCGGGTGTTGCTCAATTACGGGCTGCTCTGTAGAAGCTGTCTTACAGGCGGCTCATATCATCCCTTATTTGGGGACTAAAACCGACCATCCCTCCAATGGACTTTTGTTGCGTGTAGATATTCATAAATTATTTGATATTCACTATCTGAGTATTAACCCCAAAACCAATAGGGTTGAGATGGCGGATGTCTTAAAAAATACCGTTTACTGGGAAATCGCTGGGCAAGCGTTAAGGATACCTAAAAGTAAAACCGAAAGACCTAATTCTAATGCGCTCTCCAAGCATTACCAAGTTTTTGAGAGTCGTTGGTTTAAGAATGCTTAACGATTTCAAGTTGTTTTATAAGTCTCAGAACTAGTCATGTTGACCCTGAACCCTAAACAATATCTATCGATGAAATTCTCCGCATCAGGAGCGTTGGCTTCACGTTGTCTATGAGCTATTTTGATGCGTAGCGTTTCAGTACGCGGTCAATGGCCTCATCCACTAAATCCAAATCAGAGGCTGGGTAGATATCGTAATATTTGCCTTTCAATTGTTCTTTGGCAGGGGTTTTCCCGTGGCGTTGTTTATAGGCTTCGACTGCTTCCATGTCAATATGCAGCCGTTGGGAAGAGTTTACTTTCTTTTTCAGAGCTTTGATGCGCTCGCTAATGATCCAAGATGTTGATTCTGATTCTGACAAAACGGGTGATATGGAGTCAAAGGGAGTTGTATCAGAAGCGTCTTCTACTTCCATCCCAACTGACTTTTCTGCCTCGATGGATTCAAAATAATCAATTAACAAGGGGATAACTGACTCCTGCCAGGTCACTTGTGGCCCTGACCAATCATTGGTTTTGGATGTGGCAAGGCGACTGAAGCCATAAATATTCCCTTCCTCCGTTAACTGCCAAATGCGCTTGCCATTTTCAGGACGCACCTGCAATCCCAGTTCAACCAATGCCTGGTTGACTTGTGCCGGTTTAATTTTCTTCCCCAAATCATCACTGAGTCTTGACGCCATTTCTGTGGCAGTCATCCCTACGTCGGGAAGAGGCGCACCCGAACTTATCAGCTTTTTGGCATCCTCAATGATATCTGCCAAGTCAGGAAATTTCCGGGCTAAAGCGTTGAACTTCCAGTGAGCGATAGCACTCTGATCTAGACCCGCGTCTTGCAACCAAACCGCTAAAGTATTGATTGATTCCATGGCGGTGGCTATTGCTTCTGATGAATCGATGCCTGAAGAAGAGGGAGAATGTTGCCCGTTAATTGACATGAGGAAAGTTACTTTTAGCTTACTGGTATGAATAGCACTCAGCGTCAGTGATGTCTAGTTCTTGTTGCACTCAAATATCCGTGCAACAACGTTGTTGTATCTAATTTTCAGTGCAACAATGGTGTTGTATCCATTTTTGGATGTAACGATGTATATCTATTGGCGCAAACGAAACAACAAAAACGCCCCTCCAACGCTTGACGCTTATCTATATGTTGGGAAGCGGGAAGGAGGCCAGGTGAAGACAACAAATATTGGCTATGAAAGGAACCATCAAAGAATTCAAGCCCTCCCTAGCACAACGGGCTTTATTTTGGGAGGAAGCTCTTGCTCGACTGAAAGTTCACAACCTACCGGAGGCAGAACAACAGAAGCTAGAGAATGCAATAGCACTAAAAGTCCAACCGGTAGACACAACATTAGCCGTCCGCTACAGCCCTGAAGATAAAAGGGGTAATCTCAAGCAGAGCATTACAACAACAGGACTACAGCCGATTCCCCAAAAGAACTACAGCCTCATCGTTGCTGACCCGCCTTGGACTTACTTGCTCAGAGAAACCGACCGGACGCACAGAAACCGAACTCCCTACCCGAATATGAGCGACGAGGAGATCTTCAATCTGCCTATAGGAGAAATTGCTGCACAAAACGCCTATCTTTTGCTGTGGGTGACGAATAATCACCTACCTGTGGGGTTTCAATGCCTAGAGACTTGGGGATTTACCTATAAAACTATATTCACTCTTTTCAAGGTGACCAAGAAATCTACATCGAATGAAATCAAACCCAGAATTGGGATGGGTCATTATGGGAGGGGCTGTACGGAGCATTTTCTTGTCGCAACTATTGGGAAACCCAAGAGCTTTCTACATCTGGGGTTAACCAATATTCCCAATATAATTCTCGCCCCCAGAACTGACCACAGTCGGAAACCTGAAGAGTTTTTCGTGATTGCGAATCGGTTGGGTGATGCTTTGGGGGGTTCTAAGATTGAGCTATTTGCTAGAGAATTGAGAGAGGGTTGGGATGCTTGGGGTGCGGAAGTTGAGGAAAACCCAGTTGGCGCACCATAACTATTGCAATAGGTGGAACCCGTATTCGGGTCAACTTTCATGTACGAGTAGATAGGTATTGCTGCATTATAGGTTAGCTCAAGATTGACAAGCGTGTTTAATGCAAGTTGCTCAATACCTGTCGGCTCACCAAGGGAATAGATTGCCAGAGATTTCCTTGACTTTCAGGTCGTAGGTAGCGACAGTCTCACCGACGGTATAAGCTTTCTGATCCTCTTTTGGTAGAGCCGTTTATGGGTAAGTTTAGCGATGTGAACTTAACATAATTTATGTCTTGTTAGATTCTTTACTCCCAGAGGCACTTTTTGCGCGATCGTGCTGCCTGTTTATGAGAGGATCACAGGACGGAATTAACGCGATTTCATGACGCTTCATGTGCAATTGCCTGGGGCCACTACTCCCACAGAGCAGCTAATTAATATGTGGGTTCATGGCAAAAGTGCCCATACAGCAGAACTTTATCGTCGCAGTGCTAAACGATTCTTAGAGTTCGCCGGTAAGCCACTGCATTTGGTCAGTTTGGCAGAAGTGCAGGCGTTTGCTGATTTTCTGGCACAAAAGGGGCTATCGGCATCTAGCCAGCGCTCAATCCTTTCGGCTGTTAAATCCTTGCTTAAGTTTGCTACGCATACGGGGGTGTTGCCCGTTAACGTTGGTGTACCGCTGAGTCTTCCTAAAGCTAAAGACACGTTAAATGAAAAGCTGCTGTCCGAGCTGGAAGTGATGACGATGATTGCTTTAGAGACTGACCTGCGTAACCGAGCTATTTTGCGAGCGCTTTATTTACTCGGTTTGAGGGTTTCCGAGTTATGCGACTTGAAATGGAAGGACTTGCAGCCACGCCCCAACGGTGGGCAGGTTACAGTATTTGGCAAGCGCTCTAAAACTCGTACAGTTTTGATGCCAGCATCTTTATGGGTTGACCTGATGCAGCTACGTGGTGAACTGAATGACAATGACCCAGTGTTTTGTTCCCGCAAGCATAACAATGAGGGGCATTTGTCGCGGATAGCTGTCTACTCTATCGTCAGAGAGGCGGCTAAAAAAACTGGCATCAAACGGAAAGTATCACCGCATTGTTTAAGACATTCTCATGCCTCTCACAGCCTCGATAGAGGCGCTCCGATTCATCTGGTGCAGCAAACGTTGGGCCATAGCTCAGTCAGCTCAACTTCTCGCTATTTACACGCTAGACCTAGCGACAGCAGCAGTTTATATTTGCCGGGGTAACGTGCTTTAAGCATTTCCTGGCTTAGGCATTGAGTTACTGGCACTTACTCGCATTACCTATCTCATAAAAGTGAGTTCAACTTGCCTACTACAATCACCGCCTCTTAATCGTCACTTGAGTTTCATTAAGGTTGTTTCTCACAGTTTTGAGAAAGGTGGGAATTGCTTTAAGTAGAGTCTTCTCTGCCCGTGTAGGTGGCTCAGACTCTGGCAGAGCGGCTAGCTCCTCTAGAGCCGACTCGATTTTGGTCAATAACTTCTGCTTCTGAAAAATAGGATCTGAGTTCCTATTTTTTTCGTCAGCCTGTTCGTGCCGCTGCTAGCTCAAGACTTTTCGCACGTAGCGAGTGGAAACCCCAATTGCTACTGCTAGAGCTGGGCCTAAAGCCTTCTCTCCCTCACGAGGACGCCCTCTCACGTCTCGGTAGTCCAATGCCCGCAGGCGCTCTGCTAATCGCTCAATCTCGTCGCGTGTGTAGTTAACCCGTTTCTCGTTTTCTGCTAGTTCTACTTGAAGTGCCCGCTCCGGTTCCGCTTCAGCATCAAACGGCATCATGTGAACCTGCACTAAGTCATTGGCAAAGTGTTGAGCGTAAGCCTCTGGGTTTGATTCTTTGAGAGTTTGAATTGCCGCCAGCCGATGTCCACCCGCAAGTAAAACTCTTTTACAGTCAACCACAAGGGGTTCAATCAATCCTAATACCGCGAGCGACTCCGCTAATTCAGCAACATGTTTGGGTTGCAGAGGTCTGGTATCAGCTTCTCTAGGGTGAATTTGAGCGAGGGGAATTTTGTTTTTTTGCGATCGCTCCTGTTCGGCTTGAACGGCTACTGCCTGATCCTGCTCATGGATTGCATCAGCTGTAGCCGTAGCTTCTGCGAATAAAGTTTCGCTGTTGGTTCGTCGTCTAGCCATTTAATATCCAGTTGGCGATCGCCTGTAAATCTTTTGCTCCCTTGCAGTTTGGATCGTACTGCATGATGGGAACTCGTTCAGCAGCGGCCCAGGCCAGAGATGAGTCCTGATGCACAACCAGCCGATTCACGGATGGATAAGCATTCTTCAGTTGTTGGTCAAGTGCTTGATCCATTGAGCGCCGCAAGTCAATCCGAGTGAGGGCTAGCGCCCATCGTTTTGCTCCTCTTCGTCCCTTTTGCTGTCTAAGCTTTAGTTCATTGAGGACACGCCCAGCTCCCATAACGGCGAGGGGGTGGGCATCAGTGCAAACTAGCGCCGCCTCGGCAGCAACTAACCCTAGACGCTCTAGATATTCAACTCCTGGAGGACAGTCGAAAATGAAAGCATCGTAGGCCATTGGTGCTACAGTATCCGCCAAATCTTCAGGGTCTAAGGACTGAATATTATGTCCTGCTAGATCGGGTCCACCTGGAAAAACGTAAAGCCCTGGAGCGGCTTCGAGTGGGTCTGGCGAACCCCCAGCAAGAAGTTCAGCAGTTCCAGGTGCGGTTGGATTTGTACCCAGTACATAAGCGGCATTGGACTGTGGATCAAGGTCGATCACTAAAACCTTTTGTCCCTGGCTAGCTAGAACAGAAGCCAGACCGCAGGCAATTGTCGTTTTGCCTACGCCTCCTTTACGAGCTGCAACTGCAATGCGCCTCTGAGTCATGCACAAAATCGTATCATGCTCTAATTGGGGTGAATTAGAAAGTTATTGCGAAAACAAGAAAAAAATTTGGCTGTACCTTAGATAAAAGTGCGCTCGGTGGTACTTCTTCCGAAAAAGTTGGTTTCAATCCCGTTGCCGGGATTCATTAATTGGAGAGTGTCGCGCTCCCCAAAGGAAACCGTTTAGCATTTTCGTTTCAATCCCGTTGCTGGGGACACACTACCGTTTGAGAGAGTACATTTAGGTATGGTTGTCTATCACTGTGCAGATTGGAATGAATAGTTCGAGCAACTGGAACACGATTACTGAGTCAAACTTCCCGTGGGAGCGGGAGGCGCTGGACTTCGTGCGTCAGCAGTTCCCTGCACATGAACCTTATCGAGCTTGGTCTAATTTTGAGTTTATTGCGACGGATGGCAGTATCAATGAGGTTGATCTGCTTGTCTTCACTCCGCAGGGTTTTTTCCTAATTGAGATTAAAAGTCGTCCTGGGCGGCTGTTTGGCGATGCAGGAACCTGGACTTGGGAAACAAACGGCAGAATTAAACTCAGCGAGACTGTCACCAATCTCGCTGGTCTTCAAAACCGTGCATGAAAATTTCTTTTCACACGGCTCCTCAATGGTTTGGTGCTTGTCACGCATACCTCATTA